>CAZNJL010000007.1:0-16756 GCA_964573325.1 uncultured Candidatus Saccharibacteria bacterium
GAGTTAAGCTAGCCCCATTAAGGAGCGATCCCAAGGGAACAAAAACACGAACATAATCCGTGTATGGGCCGCCGGGCCACGAATCGTTTTCACCATTATGTTTGTAACTTAAATCTAGCTTGGAACGCAAAAGTCCGTCCCTGGTATCAGAAGTTACCGAATAACTATAGGCATTTTCCACAAAGTAATTGGCCTTTGTACCCCCAAGATTAGCATTAACAACCATAAGATAATCGCCGCCCGTAGCTATTTGCGCCCCATCCCAACGGTTTTCGCGCAAAAATGTGGCCATTACAGGATCCTTAAGGTAAATCTGTAATCCCCTATTGCTTAAGGAACTGCTCACAGCGTCAACGAAAAAAGGCGCCTTTGCGGTCTCCAATGAAAAAACGCTTTCTAAAAGCTTTCCCCCTAAAACAGTCAAAAAACCTCTCTTTTCACTTATACCTTCCTGATAATCAAACTCGCTATGATACTGCGCCCTTTCATACAGGTTTTTGGCATTAATTTCTTCGTTGTAAGAGGCTAAATAAACAGGTCCGGTAACTTCCAAAAGCAATTTAACAAAATTTAAATCCAAAGCAACAAGCCCATCAAAAGTGTGCCCATCTAGCTTAAAAAACAGATCCTCTATGGTACGGGCACTTGCAGGAAAATCCGGCGACCAGTTGGCATTCCGAATATGTAAAGTATCTTCCTGTAGGAATTCTTTGATGGGATCGGGTACAGCAGAGACAATTTTTCGCGTGTCTATTTGACCATCCGGATTGTATATATCGTCAATGTACAAATCCTTAATTTTGCCGTTTTCTAAGGAAAGCATCGCATATGAACCGATAAATCCTCCGGTGGGACGAATCTCATTGGAATTTTGGAACAATAACAGGTATTCTTTTTTACCATTGACGCCTAAAACATTGGGGAGCGAATTCACCACTAAAAGTCCGTTGTTTAATAAATCATTAGCTTGGGACAGTACCGAACCGTAAAAACTCACCTTATCTGAAATAAAACTAGGAAAAGATTCTTTATTAGCCAATTCATAGGAAACCAAAGCCAAATCTAAAGCTTTTCGGGCGTTTAACATTTCCTGCTCACTGTATTCAAAGTCTTCGCCTGAAAAAACGGAAGAGGTATTGGGCTTAAAAACTTCCCAAACTGTTGAGAAAGGACTTAGGGCTTTTGCGGTTCTATACAAGGCGCCACTAAAATACGCCGAGGAATCAAGCAAGTTACCAAAAGCATAATATTTATCCGTTTGCCCTGTTATACGAAAAACCCACTCAAGTTTTTGAAAAGAAGTCTTGGAACGGTGAAAATTAGCGAAAGCTACCCGTGCGGATTCTTGGGAAGATTTCGTTTGGAGTTGCGGAAGTGTTAACGAAATATCCTGAAGTGCGTTGTAAGCTTTTATTGAAGAATAAACCGCTATAAAAGCCGGTGCACCAAGGAAAAACAAAAAAGCCAAAGATGCGGGAATTATCGCATATTTGCTCCTCCATGATAAAGCGTTACTACTGTTTGCAGGGAAATTTTTAGTTTGCCCGGAAAGTTTTGGTATAACGACCTTCTTTGATGATCTCACTTTACCACTAGAAATTTTTGGAAATTTAATTTTCGGAACCTTTAATGTGGCCTGAAAAAGACTTAAAAAGTGTAAGCAGAGCTTCTTTCGCTTAGGTTGTTCGCAGGAAAGCCTATCCTGTTCCTCTTTCTGATCGGATGGGGCACCTTCCGTTTCATCCTTCAAATCTGAGAGAGTGAACAATCCTTTGTCGCGGACATTTTCCTCGAGCTTATTTGAAATGACCTGCGCGGGTTTAAAAGAATGAAAATTCACACTGTAACTAAAGCTTTTCAGAGTATTTTTAAGACCGCTCTCCAATGTTTTTTCCGAAACCCAACGGGGAACTTGCTCCCCCAACGCTGTATCGTAAGAAAAGGCAATCGGAAACTCCTGGTCAACGTACTCCATTTTTATGTTTGAATCCGCCAAACTCCTTAAGATAAAGGCAATTTCCAAATCCGCGTGAGACTCGTCACTACAAAGCTTAAAAATGCGACTTGAAGTCCGCTTATAAAATAAAGCTTTTGCTAAACCATCTACTGCCTCATCAATATGTAAATAATGTGATTTAGTGGCGCCCTCTCCATATATACGAAGGGGGTCCCCTCCCAACAAAGCGCGCACTAAACGAGGCAAGCCTTCGGGAGATTCCAAAGACATGCCGGGTCCATAAATTGAGCAAACTCTAACTACCCGCCCATCAAGCTTCCTGCGATCTATGTAATCCCAAACTAACGATCTTAAAAACTGGCTATTTTTATCATAAGAATAAACCTGCTCCGAAGATCTACTATCTTTTACGGTAAATAACGGCTCTACTAAGGCAAATTTGGCCTTTGAAAAAACCGCCAAATCCAAAAGGCTTTTCGTCCCAAAAGCATCGGACACTAAATTTCCTGCGTTTACCACTAAATCTCCATCAGGAAAAAGCATCTGATAAATGTAGTCAACAGATTGAATATTTTCCGGAACACCTATGTCAGGATCAGCATTAAATAGAGCGAAATTCTCATGTGAGAGTAATTGATTTGCCTTGCGGCGAATTTCATCGTCAACCGAATCCAAAACCACAACTCTTGCGCCTTTTTCCAACAATGACTCGCAAAGCTTGATTCCAAGATAGGATATTCCGTTTGAAACCAAAACGGTCGGCACCAATGGCGATTTTTTAATTATTTGACTCTTAGACATAGGGGCAGTTAGTCCTTTATGGTATTAGTATATAACAAAAATCAATGTTGCGGATGATAAAATAACCACCCTCCAGCCAAATTAGTATATAATAGCGCCATGGAAGTTAGGGAAATTGCGTATTTTTTCAAGAAAGTGTCCAAAAAACTACTTGCTTTTTTTGTAATTGGCGGATTAATAGGTTTTGCAGTATTCACAATCTTGTCTATTAAATATGTAAGTAGCGGAACCTTTTACATCGGAAGAAAGGTCGCTGAACACAAGGACTTTTACGCCTACTCCGGATATTACGATCAACAGACTGCGATTTCTTACACCGACACAGTTAGGGGACTGTTAGAAAGCCGGGACATTAAAGCGATGCTTTTGGAAAAGTTGAATACAGATACGGATGCGCGTAATTTAAGGCGTCTGTCCAATAAAGTCAGGGTTAAAGATAAAGGTCCCCAGTTAGTGGAAATTGAAATCAGGGAAAACTCAAGAGAGTCCGGCGAAAAGACTTTTCTATTATTGGCGGATATTATAGACGAGATTAACGGTTCTTTGGGAGAAAAATCCGACCGCAACCTATCAATACAAAAAGTAAAAGATCTTCCTGTAACCAGGCGAGTTAATAGAGAACCTTTTGTCTTTGGCTTGGCAGGTGGGTTATTTTCTCTCACAACAGGAACATTTATTCTGGGATTTAAAGATTACATGCAAAGAAAGGAAAATGATGACCAAGTTTAAGTTATTTACAGATGGCGGATCAAGAGGAAATCCGGGACCGGCCGCCGCGGGAATTGTGTTGAAAAACGGCAGTAATGAGATTATAAAAAGCGGAGGCAAATATCTTAGGGTCTGCACAAACAACGAGGCCGAATACCGGGCGCTTATTTTGGGCCTAAAAACAGCTATAAAATTTGATGTAAAGGAACTGGAGTGCTATTTGGATAGCGAATTAATTGTCAAGCAACTAACGGGAGCATATCGAGTAAGAGATCAAAATCTGAAAAAATTTTATGACGAAATAAAAATACTGGAGAAACATTTTGATTCTCTCGATTCCGTAGAGTATAAACACATACCTCGAGACCAAAACAAAGAAGCGGATGCGATAGTAAATAAAGTTTTAGATGCAGCAACAGCAAAGTAAAAATGGCCAAAAAGAACTCCAACGAAGAATCAATTATTAAGGCTTTAGCCTATTCCGGAGTTTTTTCATATCCCCTAAGCTTTTTTCAAATATGTTTCTACATGAATCAGCCAATTAGGCATAAAGCCCTAAAAAGTGCTTTAAAAAGACTGGGGAAGGAAAGAAAGATTATCTGCCACAACGAAAAATACTTTCTACCTAATATTGTCCCTGTGGATTGGGACAAGGCTCTAAACGAGTCAAAAAAACTTAGCGAAAAATATACTAAAACGCTTAAAAAGCTGGGAAGACTTCCGTGGATAAAATTGCTTGCTTTTACAGGAACGCTTGCGGCTTCAAATCCTGATAAGAAAGGAGACATAGACATTTTCATTGTTACTTCACCAAATAGATTATGGCTAACTCGGGTTTTTGTCGTCCTGTACCTTAAAATATGGGGTTTATACAGAACGGACGCCAATTCCAGGGAAAAAGTGTGTCCCAACCTTTATTTGGCAGAAAATAACCTTAGATGGCCCAGAAAACAAAGAAATATGTATATCGCCTCCGAAATTGTACGGATACAGCCTATAATAAATAAATTCGATACTTATGAGAGATTCTTAAACGCAAACAGATGGATAAAAAATTATTTTCCCAATTTTGTGATACCTAAAATCAAGAAAACTTCAAAAAATAACCCGGGAATACTTGATCTAGCAGAAAAAGTACTATTAGTAGGTAAAAAAATATACAAGAGGAAGCGCATCAAATCCGAAAAAATATCCTATAACATAATACACTTTAATAAAAACGACAAAACAAGAAGCATCCTAGACGCTTATAACAAGGGCTTTTAACTGTTATGTCAGTCTTGCTGATAGGTTAGCACTTTTATAATGAGTTTGACAACCCACCAACGGCTTTTACATCATATCAGGCATGCCGCCCATACCGCCGCCCATCCCGCCAGAATCAACCTTCTTTTCAGGCTCTTCGGCAATCAGACAATCAGTGGTTAACACCATAGTAGCCACCGAAACTGCGTTTTGCAATGCGCTACGAACAACCTTTGCCGGGTCTATAATACCTTGAGCTATCATGTCGCCATACTCCATGGTCATAACATTAAATCCAATGTTCTCTTTTTTGCCTTTATATTCGGACTTTTCGGCGAAAATGCCCATACCGGCCAACACCTCCCCTGAATCTCTTCCGGAATTCTCAATCAACCGACGAATAGGCTTATCCAATGCCACGTAAAGGATATTAGCACCCGTCCGCTCATCACCCTCAAGTTTTAATTCTTTCAAAGTCTCTCTAGCCTTGAACAAAGCCACACCTCCTCCGGGGACAATGCCTTCCTCAACAGCTGCTCTAGTCGCATTAACCGCATCTTCAACGCGGGCCTTGATTTCTTTTAGCTCGATTTCGGTTGCGGCACCTACATTTACCACAGCCACCCCTCCTGTAAGTTTGGCCATTCTTTCCTTTAGTTTTTCCTTGTCATAATCAGAATCGGAGGACTCTAACTGGGACTTAATTTGATTAACTCTAGCTACAATCTTTTCCTTGGCGCCCTGACCACCTACGATAGTAGTCTCATCTTTGGTGGCAATAACTTTCTCTGCGCGACCCAAATCATCCACGACAACTGAATCCAATTTTCTTCCGGTGTCCTCGCTGATCAAAGTAGCGCCGGTTAAAACAGCTATATCTTCTAGCATAGCCTTACGGCGATCACCAAAACCGGGTGCTTCTATTGCTAACGCGTTAAATGTACCCCGCAATTTATTGACAACTAAAGTTGCTAAAGCCTCCCCTTCAATACCTTCGCTTAAAATAACCAGGTTTTTAGATACTTTCACAAGATTTTCCAACATCGGGAGCATTTCTTGAATATTGGTTACTTTTGTGTCGGTTACCAGGATGTACGGATCCTCAATCTCTGCGGCCATCTTTTCGGAATCGGTCACAAAATAAGGAGAGGAATACCCCTTGTCAAAAAGCATACCCTCTTTGTACTCCAGTTCTAAAGCCAGGCCTTTTGACTCGCCTACCGTTAGTACGCCATCCTGACCAACTTTTTCCATTGCCTCTGCGATAGTATTACCAATTTCCTCGCTCTGAGCCGAGATAGTAGCTACTTGAGCACGCTCTTCTCTGGTGGAAATATCCACAGCCATGTTTTTAATGGCCTCCAGCACTTTAGCGCCGGCCTTTTCAAGACCGTGGCGTAAAATCATCGGATTTGCGCCGGCAGAAATATTCTTCATCCCTTCGTCTACAATCGCCTGAGTCAATAAAGTCGCTGTGGTAGTACCGTCTCCGGCCACATCATTCGTTTTGGTGGCGGCTTCTTTTACTAACTGGGCACCCATATTCTCAAACTCATCTTTTAGATCTATCTCTTTAGCTACAGTGACACCATCGTGAACCACTTGCGGGGCTCCCCAGCTTCTGGCAATTGCTACATTCCTTCCTTTAGGACCAAGAGTCGTAACAACCGCCTTGGCTAACTTATCTATACCCGCCTTTAGCTTCTGGCGAGCTTCTTCATCGTAAATTATTTTCTTTGTTGCCATAAAATCTCCTTATATAACTAAAGTTAAACTAATTACTTTCCTAAAACGGCGAGCAGATCTTCTTGCTTAACCAAAATATAGTCTTCGCCACCCATTTGAATTTCGGTTCCACCCCATTTCTTGTACATGACGGTATCTCCAACCTTTACCTCTACGGGGATAAGGTTTCCATCTTTGTCTTTAGTGCCCGGACCGACAGCGACAATCTCGCCTTCTTGGGGCTTTTCCTTAGCACTGTCGGGAATTACTATACCTGACGGAAGTGTGGTTTCTTTTTCATCAGGCTTTATGAGCAGATAATCAAACAGAGGCTTAACTTTTTTCATAATTTTCCTTTTAAATAACTAATTCTGTAATACGTGTACAGCGTAATTTATAGCACTCGTATGGGGAGAGTGTCAAGAGATTGCAAAACTACCCCTAGAAAGAGGTTTTGCGTAAACTCTAACTATCTTCTGACCAATCTTTTTCTGCTTGTATATTGATATGGGATCTAATTCCCCGGTGGAGTTTACATGGGGACCGCCACAAAACTCTTTACTAACAGCATTTTCCAACGAGTCGCCGACATAATATATCTTAACCTTGTCTCCATACTTTTCGCCAAAAAAGTGTAACGCCCCGGTTTTTAAGGCTTCCTCTTTGTCCAAAATTTCAAATTTAACGGACAGATTCTGCCCGATAAGAGAATTAACCCTATCTTCGACCTGCCTTAATTCTGTGTCAGTTAAAAGTTTGGAGAAAGAAAAATCAAATCTTAGCCTTTCGGCGGTTATATTGCTTCCGGCTTGAGAAACCTCGTCTCCCAAAATACTTATCAAGGACGCGTGCAACAAATGAGTCGCGGTATGAAACTTAATAGTTTGCTCACTGGAATCGGCCAGACCCCCTTTAAACTTTTCTTCTGCCCCTAAACGAGACTGCTCTTTATGAGAATCAACGAGTTCTTTTATTTTCACCGACAAAACGGCGGGATCAAATTTCACACCATATTCCCGCAAATCTTCAATGAAAGTTTCTTCCGGGTATCCTAGCGATTGATAAAAATCAAAGGCCTTTTGCGCCAGGATATCAACCGATACTTTTCTTGACATCAAGGAATCTTCCAGAACCTCTTTTGAGACCGTTTCCAAATATTTTGCAACTTCTCTGGAAGCTTTTGCTAAAGTCTTTCTGAACTTCTGCTCCTCTTGTGAAAACAGCTCTTCCAAACCTTTCTGCTTCTCGCCCAAAATAGGATATAACCAACCAAACATTTGCGCCACAATTCCGACAAGATTAACGGAAATATCTCCGTCAAAACCCAAACTTTTACCGGAGCGCACTATCCGACGTAACAACCTCCTTAATATATAACCTTGATCCTTGTTGGAAGGACCCACACCATCCATACCTATAAAAACAGCGGATCGGATATGGTCAGCAATAATTCTCATGTGACGGGTAATTTCGGGATTTTCTTTGTAGTTATGGCCCGTTAATTCCTCAATCCTTTGTATTATTGGCCAAAAATTATCGGTTTCAAAAATGTCGGTTTTTCCCTGAACAACCAAGGCCATACGCTCTAAACCACCTCCAAAATCAACGTTTTGATTAGAAATCTGCTCCCAACCGTTTGCTGTTTTTACATACTGCATAAAGACAGAATTACCTATTTCCAAAAAATCGGCGTCGTTTTCTACCAGGTTCAAACTCCCTCCGTAATTTTCATCGGCGCCAATATAGTAAAAAATCTCACTCTCGGGACCGCCTAATTCCCCAACGGCGTCGCCTCTTTGCCACCAGTTTTCTTTTTCCCGAAAGAAAACTCTTTTGTTTTCCTCAAAAACAACACCCGCGTCCTCAAAAATTTGCTTTAAAAGACCTAAAGACTCTCTGTCTCTTGGAGCAACAGCATTACCCGCAAAAACGGTAGAATAAACCTTTTGGGGATTTATACCCAGTTCATCAAACAAAAAACCATAAATCCAAGGTAATTGCTCCTTCTTAAAGTAATCGTTCAAACTCCAGTTTCCCATCATGTGAAAAGCTGTTGTATGGCAGTTATCACCCACTTCCTCCATATCTTCAAACCGAACACACCGCTGGACATTGACAAGCCTGGTTCCCACCGGATGCGGTTGTCCCATCAGATAAGGCACCAAAGGGAACATGCCTGAATTAACAAATAGCAATGTCGGGTCATTCTCCGGAACTAAAGACACATTGGGAATTTCCACATGACCTCGTTCCTTAAAATAAGCGATGTATTTTTCTAGGATTTCTTGGGACGATAGATACATATTAAATGCCATAATAAAGGAAAAAAGCTGTTCTATCAAGTATTGTTTTTTTGTAACAGCCGTGATATCTTAAAGATGTTATGGCTTATACTATAGCAAACAGTAATAATTCTTTTTTTGAACGCGCAAAACCCTGGTTAACATATATTCTTCTTTTCGCCCTTTTGGGCGGGCTGGCTTATGGAGTTACTATAGCAATGCAAAAAATACCCTCTTTCGGACAAAAAAACAAGCTTGGTGTGAATACCTTATTTGAAAAAGATATAACTGTCTTGGTTGATGGAAAGGAAGTTGGCAAAACTCCGTTGGAAAAAATAAAACTCGCTTCGGGGTCGCGGGAAATTTCTCTAAGCGATAAAGCAAATCCGGCTAGAAACTATACCGCAACTATAAATTCGGCGCCACAAACCTACGTATTGATCGACAGAGATTTGGGAATATCTGCAACTTTTTCTTCGGGTCAGGATTTATGGATGGAAAAGGGAAAAACTAATTTAACGGTTATTTCGCAACCTTCCGGAGCTTCGGTTTTTGTAGACGGAACAGAAGTAGGGAGGACTCCTATGGCTGTGGACAAAGTAACCGGAGGATCTTACGCTTTAAAAATCCAATCTCCCGGGTATGAGACACAAACAGCCCAATTGCTTATTAAAGAAGGCTATAACACTAATGCGTCCTTCAAGCTTTTTCCCGTTCCAATGAATCCAAACCCTTATCTATTTGAAGGTTCCGATATATTGTGGGATTTGACTATAGGAAATGAAAATATTGCCGGCTCGCCGGAACGAGCAAAAGCTGTAGGTTATTGGATAAGAACAAGAGACATAGCACTTTCCGAAACCGAGGACATTGTGTCTCCTTATTTTGGTTTTTATATAGACCATCTTGGAGGTGTTTATGGCAGCAACGGAGATCCCGTAACCACTCCGGAGGGTTTGGAGGTTCTAGCGACAGCCACGAGGGGGGCTTATTTGGGAGCGGGATCCGTGGGAACGGGGTTGAGTCCTCAAGCAAAAACTGCTTACCAAGAGATTTTTTCGGGTCGTCAAACCGCTACAGTCTTGCCCACAGGAACAGGTTGGCTGAGGGTTAGATCTGGTCCAAACTTAAGTGCTGACGAGCTGGCGAAAGTAAATACCGGTCAAACCTTCCCCGTGCTGGAGGCACAAACAGAATGGGTTAAAATTAAGCTAGAGGATGGACAGGAAGGCTGGGTTTCCGCTACCTTTGTGGAATTGTCCGAATAATCCTTAGGAACACCACTTTGAAGGCAGCTTTTGGTGCGCTACCTTAGAAGTGGGTGCCACTCCACTAAGTCCGGCCTCAAATCCTTGATCATTTTCAGAGTCTCCTTGTGCGCCTCATTTAAATCCAACTTCTTTTCGTAATAAGCTACAGAAACCAATAAACCAACGTCATTCGGGTAAATTTTTTTTAGGTCGGCATAATAATTAGAAGCAATGCTAAGGTAACGAGAGTCAAACTTTGCATCTTTGACCGAGACAGATAAATCCTGAATACCCAAATAATAATATAAGGGGATGCCATTCCTTAAAGTAAGGAGGTTTCGGGGGTTTAACTGACGTGAGTGATTTAGATAAAACAAAGTCTCCTCCTTTGGTAAAAAAGCGAGACCTGTTTTGGCTAAATCCAGAAAATACGCAGGCTCATTAGGGTTTAAATCAACAGCATCCCCGGATTGGCTATGCGCTGTGACAAAATCACCCATCTCAAAAGATTCTTTGGCAGAATAATTCCACATATCCGCGAGATAAAAAGAAACGACTTTGGAAACAAATGAAAGATAAAAACCAGTCAAGCCAATTATTAAAGAAAGTCTGACAACATTTTTAATAACCTTTTTCATATTTCAGTAACCCTCCTAGAAGAAACCAGAAAAACAAATTTAGAACTACGGTAGGCCAGCTAAAAAAGTTAGTGACTAGAAAAATTACCAAAAGGCCGGATGCCCAAGGATGCCTTTTTAAAAACCCAAAACCTAAAATCCCAAGATAAGAAACGAGGCTCAGGACACCTGATTCAGCAATTAATTCCAAATAATAATTGTGAGGTTTATTTAAAATGTAATCCCACTCCGAGGAGTAGTTCAGCTCGTTTAGCCGAAAAAAGGGGAATTCGTACGGAAAACATTCAGGACCTACACCCAAAAAGAAATTCTTTGGGGACGCAAAAATCAAACGGACAGTGCTTTTCCAAAGATTTAACCTAATAAAACCCGGATCTGAAAGCTTATGGCTAAAAATTATGTTTTCGTTAGAAACTGTATTTTCTCGTGAAAAATCCAGAAAAGCATCTTGAATTTTTAAACTAAACATATCAAAGCGGGAGACTACTAACAGGATAATAAGCATTAATAGAACTGAAAGGCGCTTCCAATGATAGTTTCGGTGGTTTAATATAAGAAGAACCGCAATTCCAAGGAAAAAAGCCAATAATCCCGATAATGAATAGGTAAACCAAAGGCAGGAAAGCACCAACGCCAGGATTAAAGAAAAAAGTGTGTGTGCCCGACCATAAGGGTCTTTTAAAAACCGATGTACCAAAAAAACTCCGGACAAGCCTAGATATGCGGCTAGCCAATTCGGCTGACCAAAGGATGAGTACACTCGCTCCAGCACAGGTACGCCAAATCCAAAGTGCTGTGCTATACCCAAAACACTAATTGGGATAGCGGTCACAACTAATCCCCCTATCAAAACCTTAAAAATATATTTAATGTCTAAAACCGTGTAAGCGGACCAAAAAAGTCCGAAATAAATTAAATACGATACCAGTCCTCCGTTGAATCTGCCGTAATAACCCCACAAAGAGGTATATTTATGTGTCGAAAAAACAAAGGAGACTACAACAGAAAGAAAAAACAGGAGAACGATAGCCGGAGGAATTTTAAATTCATAAAAACCACCTAATAGACCTATTAGAAAGAGTAAAATAACCGCGCCTCCCAAAATATAGACAAATAACATTTTGGGAAATTCAAAAACTTCGTTTGTACCGGACACAGCTAGCAAAGGTGTTATTAAAATTAGAATGCCAAAAAGCAATTTTTGACCAGAGATAACTATTGACTTAAACGAGACCATACTGCTATTATCATACCAGTCTGCCATGTTTTCAAAGATATTAATCAAACTTATAGATCAAGCTATCGTACCGGCGATTTTACTGCTTACTGTGCGATTAGTATCTATTGTACTTATTAGTTATTATCTGGAAATTCCCTTCTCTACAGGAAATGGTGGCATAGTGTTTGAAAACTCGGCAGATTTTGTTTTGGCAAATTCATACTCCATGGTAGCCCTCTTGATTAGTTTGTCTTTAGGAATAACCTACACTTTAGTAAAAACCTTGGCATTTCATAACACTCACATAACTCCGGCATTAACCGCAAAAGTTTTTTCCTTAAGGCTAAATTCACTAATACAAGGTTCTTTTGACCTGTACCCTCAAGGAGCGATTTGGCTATCTTATCTTTACTTACTCTTACTTGTGGGAGGGGTTATGGCCATGTTTGGTCTGCTTTTTTCGTGGATCTTTTATTTGATGCTGACAGTAACTTTAGTAGCTACTGTAATCTTTATCTGGGACATAGAGAGGGAAATAAAAATATCAAAAATGCAAGAAGACGATTTTGGCTACATAGAGGATGAAGATGAAACAATCGTATTGGATTTTGGAGACGATAATGTTTAAAAAAATTGGAGCAGGTATAATTAATTCAATGATGGTTGTCTTATTGCTAGGGCTATTAATAGCACCTCTGGGAACCTTGGGCTTAGCAGGAATTAAGCCAACACCCTCCGCAAGCGAGGTATTGTCTGTTCAAGATAGTAAATTGACCCCTGAAGAGAAAATCACCGAATGTATGCAGTATTGCGGCTTCTGCCCTCAAAATGTACAAACAGTGGAACCAAGTTACATAACTACGCCCACTAACGCAGAATTTTTAAACCCTCCTTTAGCGCCTCAATGAAATAGTCTATTTCCGAAAAAGTGTTGTAAATATAAAAACTGACTCTTGCGGTTGCAGAAACACCTAATTTATCATGCAAAGGCATCGCACAATGCTGACCCGATCTTACCGCAACTCCTTTGGAGTCAAGAACAGCAGATATATCATGGGCATGGGTTCCCTCAACCACAAAAGAAATTAGACTGGCACCGGAATCTGCTTCTGTTGGTCCAATCACCTTAAGACCGGCGATCTCCCGAAGCTTAGCTAAAGCGTAAATCGTAAGCTCACTAATATGTGATTGAACATTTTCCATACCTACATCTTGTAGATACTTTATCGCCCTAGCCAAACCCACAGCACCTGCTACATTCGGAGTTCCCGCTTCAAATCTTTGGGGACCTTCCACCCATGTACTTTTACTCAACAAAACTTCCCGGATCATCCCTCCCCCAAACTTCCAAGGTTCAACTAATTCTTGAGCTTCCTTTTTTATCCACAGACAACCTATTCCCATTGGTCCTAGCATTTTATGGCCTGAAAAGGCTAGAAAGTCACACCCCAATTTTTGAACATTTACCGGCATGTGGGGCACAGACTGAGCTCCGTCAACGACTATTAAAATGTCGCGGTTATAATTCTTGATAAATTCACAAATTCTCATTATGGGAAAAACCATACTCAAAACATTAGAGGCTTGAGAAAGAGCTACTACTTTAGTTTTTTCTGATAACAAGGGCTTAATTGATGCCTCCGGGGTGAGAAAATCGGCAACCTTAAGGTTAGCGCCTTTTCGCTCACAAACCTTCTGCCAAGGAACAAAATTACTGTGGTGCTCGCTAATAAAAGTGACAATCTCATCACCGGCATTAATTTGTGACTCAATTCCCGTTGCTACGGCATTCAAAGAGTCAGTAGCACCCATAGTAAATACTAGCTCCTCCGGCTTTGCTCCTATAAACTCTGCTACCGTTTTTCGTGACTCTTCATACAAATGAGTGGCTTCGTCACTTAAACTATGAACTCCCCGATGCACATTTGCGTTATGGTTGAGATAATAATCGGAAATAGCTTTAATCACCTGAACAGGCTTTTGAGTTGTTGCCGCATTATCAAAATAAACCAAAGGAAAACCGTTTATCTTCCTTTTTAAAATAGGAAAATCCTTCCTAATGTCCTCAATATCGGGGAGCGGGATTCTCTTATTCATAAAGCCTTGTATATTCTTCTCTAACTTTGGCGTCGGGAATAATATTTACAACTTCGGATAAAAAGCTCTTTCTCAAGGCCTCGCGAGCCTCATCCTGACCCAAACCGCGACTACCCAGATAAATAAGCTGATCTTGATTAAAATTTATCAGACCTGATTTATGTACAGCCTCTGTATCTTTTTCCGCCACCTCAAGTAATGGGCGTGAAATCCAACCTATATTTTCACCGGAAGATAAACCTTTAACATCAAGCCTGCCTTTAGAATTTTGGACACCTCTGTTCAGTCTAAGATTACCCTTAAAATCAAAAACGCCGTTATTCTCCAACACGGTTCGCACAATAACATCGGTCTTTGTATTACTGCCTCTGGGAATTATCTCTAAGTCTAAAGCAAAATTCCTATCGTGAAGAATGTCCGCGTAAACCACCTTGCAACTAACCTCATCACACACTATAACAAAGGACAGTACGCTATTCTTAATATTTTTGTTCGGTACCAAAACGAAAAAGGAATTTTCAGCCACTTCTAGAGATAACTCTGATTGTAGATTAACGACTTTTACTTTCATCAAAATGAACTTTCAAGTAACTTATTAAATTCTAGCGCATATTCAATTGGAAGACTACTAACTATGGGGCTAACAAAACCTTTGATGAGCAAATCCCTAACCTCTAATAAATCCAGACCACGCGATTGCAAGTACCTAACCTTTTCCTCATCAAGCTTGGTGGCACTAGCCTCATGTTCCACTATGGAACAGGGCTCCTGTACCTTCAACAGAGGATAACTGCTGGAGACAGAATCCTTATCAAGAAGAAGACTATCGCACTGAATATATGCCTGGGAACCAATGGCTCCTTTTTCTATGCGAACTTCCCCCTGGTAGTTAGAAACGCCGGCGCCTGTGGCTATAGACTTGGAAATAACTTTAGAAGTGGTATGCGGGGCTTGATGGATCATACGCGCACCCGAACTTAAAACCTGCCCATCACTGGCGTACCCAACGGAAAGCATTTCTCCATGAGCATTTTCGCCAACCAAATAGCAGGACGGGTATTTCATCGTCAATTTAGACCCCAAATTACCGTCAACCCACACCATTTTTCCGCCCTCTTCCACCCGCGATTTTTTGGTCACCAAGTTATAGACATTTTTGGACCAGTTTTGAACTGTCGTATACCTTACGGAAGCGTTTTTCCCAACAAAAACTTCCACGACTCCCGCGTGAAGCGAATCCGTAGAATATAAAGGAGCGGTGCAACCCTCCACATAATGCACCGAACTATCTTCCTCCGCGATAATTAAAGTCCTTTCAAACTGACCAAGGCTTCTAGCGTTTATTCTAAAATAAGCCTGCAGAGGTAAATCCACTTTTACTCCTTTGGGAACATATAAAAAACTACCGCCCGACCAAAAAGCTCCGTTTAAAGCGGCAAACTTATTGTCTGAGGGCTTTACCAACAAACCAAAATACTTACGAAACAATTCCGGATATTCTGACAAGCCTTTTTCTATGTTCGTAAATACAACCCCTTGGGCGTTCAATTTATTTTTTATAGATCCATAAATCGCTTCGGAGTCTACCTGTGCCTCAACTCCCGCCAAAATACGTTTTTCTGCTTCCGGAATACCTAGCTTGTCAAATGTCGCTTTTATATCAGAGGGTACTTCTTCCCAACTTTTTTGCTTTGTAAAATCGGCAGGTTTATAGTAAGAAATGTCATCAAAGTTAATTGATTGCAAAAGGGAAGTAAGGTCGCCGGGACTAAAGAATTTTGATTTATCAAGATTTTTGGAAACGCCTTTCGGAGAAGTTTTAGACGCTTTTTCCGGACAAGCCGCAAAGACGTTTTTTGGACTGCGTATAGAATCTTTTTTTCTAAAGTCCTCAAACATTTTTAAACTTTTTAGCCGGTAATCCAATATCCAATCAGGCTCTTTTTTGTGGCGAGATATTTTTTGGACTGTTTTTGCACTTAAGTCGTTAAAGACCATCGTAGCCATCCCTTTCTACTTTTTCAACAATGTTTATGCCGTCTTCGGCAACTATTTTACCGCCCTTTAGAACAAAGATCCTTTCCGGCTTTAACATTTTTGGCAAAACAGTACTGTGCGTGATATAAAGAAGAGTTTGACCCAACGCTCTCTGCTCATTTTGCATAGTCGAGATTATCGTCTTTAAGCTATCAATATCAACCCCGCTATCAATTTCATCTAAAATGGCCATTGCCGGCTTTAAAAGCAGAATTTGCAAAACCTCCATTTTCTTTCTCTCTCCTCCCGAAAAGCCTTCATTAAACGAGCGGCTTTTAAACTCGGCAGGCAGGTTTAATAAAGCCATTTTTTCGTCCAGCAACTTCCCAAATTCTTTGGGCGACAAAGAAGTTTTTTGACGCTTGTTATAAATCCGGCGTAAAAAGGAAGAGATGTTTAAACCGCTAATATAGGGAGGGTTTTGATAAGCAACAAACAAACCCATCAAAGAACGGGAGGGGGCATCTGTATTTAACAAGTTCGCACCGATAAAATTAACGGAACCATTTGTAATATTGAAAGAAGGATCTCCGGCCAAAACTCCGGCTAAAGTGCTTTTCCCTGAGCCATTTGGACCCATCAGAGCATAGGTTTTTCCCTTTTGTAAAGTTAAAGTTAGTTTTTGTAGGATTGTCGTTGAGTTTTCTGACACAAGTCCAACTGTGAGATCCCTAATCTCCAACATTTAAATCTCCTTTCGCAATAGGACAAAGCACATTCCCCCGAGCGCAGATCCGATTAACCTGATAGAAAACTTGCTTGCCGATCTTTTGCTTAGTTAATAGACCGACCTTCTC
>CAZNJL010000008.1:0-15614 GCA_964573325.1 uncultured Candidatus Saccharibacteria bacterium
ATAAAAGGAGGCATTCCCGCGAGACAAAACTCTTTGGTAGTCCTCCTATCGTGATTCACTCAGTATACCAAAAATTAAAGACCCTCGCAAGCTGTATCTAAATTTTGGAGCGGGAAACGGGACTCGAACCCGCGACCTCCTCCTTGGCAAGGAGGCGCTCTAACCAGCTGAGCTATTCCCGCGCGATCGGAATAGAATGAATTTTAACAAAAGAGACGGTGAATTACCAACTTTAGCTTACCAATTTTCGCTTACCAACTTCCGCCTCCGCCGCCTCCCCCACCACCGCCGGAAGACCCACCCGAAAAACCTGAACCAAATCCTGAGGAAGATCTTGGAGCTGCCGCACTTATTGAACCGTTGACACTGTTGCATAGAATAGAACTCATGATAGCCATTCGCGCGGGGCTAAACTCACCTTCGTACCAATCAGGATTTGTTAAGCCTAGTCCTTCAAATCTTTGCGCCCATACTTTTTCTACACCAAAGGCCGTTGCATACGGCAGAAGCCTCTCAAAAAATACTTGTTTTTCTGCTTGAAAGTCAAGGCTCTCTTCCTGGGAGGATAAAAAATTCTTCAACGATACCGCTTCGGAGTAGGCTTGTATGCCTAAGTCCGTCCTTGGCTTCTCCGCTTTGGCAGCGATGGCATAGATTATTGAGTTACCGATCCCCAACACGAACATGCTAAAAAATGATATGAGCGAGTTCTTGCTTCGTAGCTTGTCGAGGTCTTTCTCGTAAACTCCTTCGTCATAAAGCTTTTTCAGAATATTTTTCCTAAGAGTGGCATATTTGGTACCCAGTGCGGTAGATTTGCGTAATTCCTTTGTGCTTGTCTCATCCTTAGTTCCAAAAAGCGCGGTAAACAGGCTTTTCTGTTCGGTATTTATGTTGCTGTCGGCTTCTTTAACTTTTCTAAAGGTAAAATCTTTTTTTCCATCAGAGATTATTTTTAAATAACCTTTTTGGGCCAGGTAAATTATCTCTGCGGATAATGCTCTGGAACTTAAGCTGCCTGTCAATACAGCCAAGGTTTCTGCCGGTGAATAGAAACTGCCGTCTTTTGCCACAGGAGGATCAAACCAAGCCGCGACAATTCTTTCTTTATTTTTTTGATTTTTTCTTTGCTTTAGAAGTTGGGAGGCTTTTTTAACCGGTAGGATTATGTTTATCAATGTAAAAATTATGACAACAACAACAGTAATTATAGTCTCTATCAAACCCGATTTGTCCTTTACCGGCTCCAGTACTGCAACATAGCCTTTTGGGAATTTCAAAGCGAAGGTGATTCCCTCGCCTGCATTTAGGCCGCTGTTTGATCTTATTTCATATTGAAAGGGAGAGAGAAGCGAAAAAGCCAGGGTATTACCCATTTTTCCTATTGCGCAGTCGCTGACCGTGGATTTTAGTGGGCCTGTGTAGCAGATTACCTCAGTATCTTCTACGAAAACTCTATTGGGTAAGGTAATTCTAACAGTAGCATTTTGAATAGGTACCTCCCACGCTGTACCGACAGCATTCCAATAGAGTTCATCAAAGTCGTCAAAGTAGGTAAGAGCACCTGATACTTCGTATTTTATAACATATAAATGTATCCCGGTAATTGTGCTGTCGGGGTCACCGATCTCAAGGGTTATCTCTTTTTCTCCCGAACGCGTGAAATTATATGGATTTCCCGTCTCATCAGAAACGCTGATGTTGTCTACGGTTAGTTTGTATTTTTTTCCATCCAAGTTTTCCTTAATTAATGGAATTTTTCTATAGATTCCATGTTTTTGTAATGAGGAAAAATCGTAATAAATTGTCTCTTTAATTGACACCGTACCTGTCTGGTTTATAGTCACATCTACATCAAATCGCTCTATTTTTTCTTGGGCACAAGCCTGTTGAGTGCCCACAAAGAGAAATCCCCCGATAACTAAAAGACATGCTAGGTATTTTTTCATAATTCCATTATAAAGGATGTTAATATATGCGCAATGGAAAATCGTGAAGTAAAAATTAAAGAAATATTAAATAATCTGGGTGAGAAGAATTATCGCCTTACACAAATTACAGACGCAATTTATAAGAACGACAAGATTAATTCGTATTCGCAGATGTTTATGATTCCGCAAAAATTACGGGAGGAACTGACGTATCAAATGGGAGATTCTATTTTCTCATTACGGGAAATTGCTAAACAACGGGCAGGAGAGACGGAAAAGTTTGTTTTTGAAACTAATGATGGCCATAAGATAGAAACGGTAAAAATGCACTACGAAGAGGGCAGAAACACTTATTGTTTGTCGGTGCAGGCGGGATGTGGCATGAATTGTGCCTTTTGCGCAACCGGTAAAATGGGCTTAAAAAGAAATCTGACTGTTGATGAAATCATTGACCAAGTCCTTTATTTAAAGAAAAAAGGTTACGCAATAGATAATATAGTTTTTATGGGTATGGGAGAGCCTTTTGCTAATCCGGCGACTTTTGACGCTTTAGAAATTCTTGTAGACCAAAAAAAGATGGGAATTGGCCAAAGGCACATTAGTGTTTCCACCGTGGGAATTGTTCCCGGAATTCGCAAAATGACGGAAGAACAACCTCAAATCAATCTGGCTTTTTCGCTTCACTCTCCTTTTCAAGAAGAGCGCGAACGAATAATGCCTATTTCTAAAACTTATCCTATTACAGATGTTATGGACGCACTGGTAGATCATATAAAAGTGACCAAAAGGAAGGTTTTTATTGTGTATACCTTGCTGGGAGGGGTAAATGATACCTCAATACACGCAAAAGCCTTGGCCGAACTGCTAAATTCGTATAAAAATGCCTCGTACCTTTTTCATGTGAATTTAATCAATTATCACGAGATAGCAGGAGAAAAATTTAAAAAATCATCGACAGCCGATGTTAAGACCTTTAGAGAAATTCTTAAAAACAAGGGGGTCGTAAATACCTTACGTCAGGATTTTGGTGAAAGTATTGACGCGGCTTGCGGCCAGTTGAGTGGTAAGAACTGAATCGCTGCTACTCAAGAATTGAGTACAATTCTTTCGGGCACAACAAAATACTCGCGTTACGCTCGTATTTATGTTGAGTCATTAAAGTCGCTACGCAACTTTAATGGTGGGCGAGACAGGACTTGAACCTGCACAGGATTATCTCCCACAGCCACCTCAAGGCTGCGCGTATACCATTTCGCCACTCGCCCCCATACTTGTTAGATTGTATCAGATTTTCTTAGATGTTGTGATTATGCGCGATTCATCAAAGAGCTTTGCTCTTTGACGGTTCAACGAAATACTCGCATAAATACGTTCGTATTTGCGTTGGCCCAAAAATATTGCAAGCAATATTTTTGGTGCCGAAGGTGGGACTTGAACCCACACTCCTTTGCAGGAACAGCCTTCTGAGGACTGCGAGTCTACCAGTTCCTCCACTTCGGCGTAGCTTTTTCGCGGGATGCAAATTTTGGTGAGGGCGGTGGGATTTGAACCCACGACAAACGGCTTAAGAGGTCGCTGCTCTACCACTGAGCTACGCCCCCACGGTAACTTAACTACAGAAACACTACCGACTACATTAACTTTGCGACGATCCGCGAACAGCAGGAATTATACCAAAAAATAACCCCCCGCCTATCGGAGGGTTATTTACATTCTCAAATTTATCAAGTTTTCACTCGACTTAGAGCGCTTCTTCCTCGACGTCAGATTCTTCGTCGGTATCCCAATCATCATCATCCCAATCGTCTTCATCCTCGTCTTCAAGGTCCTCCGAAGATTCGACATTTTCCCCTACAGGGGCTAGCCCCATCTCTGCTAATACTTCTCTGTAAAGATCTAACTCCTCGGGCTCTGCTGTGCTAGAGGGTCTCCAATCAGGATTCCGCTCTAAGTAAGCTACTATATCTTCTCTGGTGAGCATCTTTTCCTCCCACCTCCTTTGGTGTAAGCCTATATAAGGCCACTTAATACTGGGACTTCACTTTTAATCTCCCGAATTCTCCCTTGACCGAAGTAGGTTGTCAAGTACTTAAGAAATTACTGTCGCAAAAGGGCAAAGTAAGGGACAAAATCTGAGTCATCTATCAAATTATTTATTAAGGAAATTAAATAATTTCCTAATATAGCCGAAAATCCCGACCGAAGCCTCTTCCTGATTTACTGTTTGCAGAAGAGCTATATTTTGATCTCTTATTGTTTCTATCATTTCTTTTATCTCTGCCTTTTGTTCGTCAGTCTCTGTTTCTTCCTGCAATGATACTAAATCGTTTAGGCGATCCTCGTTAGTTTGTATTTCTTCTTTAATGGTATCTAGGTTTTTGTTATCCGGTCCAAGTATAAACCTCAAAAGTTTATTTCTATTTTGGATTTTCTCATACTGTTTCTCTAGCCTGATTTGTGCTTCATTTTGTTCTCGTGCAAATTGGCTTACCTCTTGCCCTATTCCTCCGAATCTATCCTCATTATCAAGCAGCTCGCGTACTTTTTGCGCAACAGCACTCATATTTTGGCGGGCATTTTCAGCTTTTTCCTGTCTTTCCTCCGGAGTCAAGGTCTGCAGATATTCCTGTATCCCCGACCCCTCCCCGTTAGTGATACGATTTTCTATTCTATTTTTCGCCGAATCCCCCGCATTATTTAGGGTCTCCTTTTCGCTTTCTTTCAACTGAACCATTTTTTGTATTAATTCGGAAGGAGTTGCGGGTTTATCTTGGTTTGCATTGCTTGAGACCGCGGCGCACGTAGGAGTTACGAAAATAAGTATTAATAGTAACGGTAGAATTCTTTTCATGGCAGGATCCTTTCCCAAATAAATATATTAAGAACTAATTTGGCGCCCCCGGGAGGATTTGAACCCCCAACCACTCGGTTCGAAGCCGAGTACTCTAATCCATTGAGCTACGGAGGCATAACCTATGCAGTCATTATATAACAACTGTAAAAATACTTCAGGAACATGTATGAATCAACAACGAGCCTATGCTCGTTATCTGCGTATTAACCTATTCGTGGCGCAAAGCCTCTATAGCGTCAAGTTTGCTAGCTTTTACAGCAGGATATGTTCCAAATACTGCCCCGACGATTAAGGAAAAACCTACTGCCAAAAAAACCATACCCGGTGTAATTTCGGATTGAATCCATTGTCTTGCAAACAAACATGCTCCAAATCCCGCGCCAAGTCCGACTAATCCTCCCGTTAAGCTTAATATACTTGCTTCAAGAAGAAATTGTGTGGCAATTACCTTTTCTGTAGCCCCGACAGCTTTTCTAAGTCCAATCTCACGAATTCTTTCTGTCACAGAAACAAGCATAATATTCATAATACCTATGCCGCCTACAAGCAGGGAAATGCCGGCTATAGCGGCTAACCCGAATTTTAGAATATTCAGAATATTATCAACTACGCCTAAGAGATCATCGGACGAATATATGGTGAAGTCGTCGGTGGTTAAATCTTTAAGCAAAGCCATTTCTATCATTTTTGAGTGCAGAAACACATTGTCGGTATTTCTGAGACTAACAGCTATGTAGGTGTAGTTTTTCGGATCAAACACTTCCTCAAATTTTTGTAATGGCAAAAAAACCGAAGGGTCATAGTCAGGATTTTTTGGAGCCATGTACCCCACGACAGCCAGGCTTTTTCCTTCCAGCAAGATTTTTTGTCCCACTGGATTTGATTCCCCAAAAAGTTCCCGCTTCACCTGATCTCCGATTATGGCAATGTCTTCCCCAAGTATCCCGTCTTCACGGTTAAAAGCGCGTCCTCCGGCTATGGGCAGGCTGAAAAGGCTCTGCACACCGGATGAGCCACCCATAACAGTAGCGTAAAATTGTTTACCCCGATATGAAGCCACTCCTCCGGTTTGATAAATCGGCTCTACCTGGCTGATGACCTCACCGGCCTCTTTTTTTATCAGTTGAACATGTTTCTCGGATAATTTATTATTTTGAAAGGTTAACGCCGGGTCGTTAAGTAAACCGCCACTCCCGGGGTACACGAAAAGAGTACTAACTCCCAAGTCCTCAAATTCGCCCAAAACATAATTTTCTACACCCTTAACCAGAGAGACCAAAGTAATAATTGCAAATACTCCTATAACGACGCCCGAAATAGTCAGTAAACTCCTTATTTTATTTTGGTACAACGCTTTTAACGCTGTTAAAAAAGCAGATTCTAGTTTCATTTATTCCTGTCTTAATGCCTCTATGGGGTCCTTTTTAGCCGCACTAATTGCAGGATACGTACCAAACATTACCCCCACTATTAAACAAAATACTAAGGATAGTCCTGCCGATAGCGGAGTTATTTCTGCCTCTAAAACAGATCTTATAGCTATAGTAAGAACCCACGATATAAATATGCCAATAAATCCGCCTATTATGCTGATCAGCGCCGCCTCCAAAAGGAATTGACTGCCGATA
The DNA here is from genome assembly GCA_964573325.1 of uncultured Candidatus Saccharibacteria bacterium. Lineage (GTDB taxonomy): Bacteria > Patescibacteriota > WWE3 > UBA101185 > UBA10185 > JAGPFW01. The sequence goes on from CAZNJL010000008.1 coordinate 6,414, forward strand.
TCAAAATTTGTCGCTCCTAACGCCTTTCTGAGCCCGACCTCCGCTGTTCTTTCCGTAACTGTAACAAGCATAATGTTCATAATACCTATTCCACCAACAAATAAGGATATTCCGGCAATAGCGGCCAGAGCAACCGATAATAAAGCTAAAATGCTTTGTACTGACGACAAAATGTCTTTTTGAGTTAAAACGGTAAAATCGTCTTTTCCTAGTTCCGACGCTAATATATGTTCTACATCGGAGGCAGTTTTGTCTATCGCAGCAGAATTTGGGCTTTTGATCAATATGTTAGATATGTTTTCTATTCCCAGAGACTCTTTGGCTGTTGTGTATGGAATAAGTATCCGTTCGCCCGACCGTGCCTCACCCGGGGCTGCCACGCCAATAACTAAAAAAGTTGTGTTAGCTATTTTTATCCGTTCGCCTAACGGATTAATACTGCCAAAAAGGTCTGATTTTACCTTTGCTCCGATCACCGCTACTCTTGTTTTAGCGCGAACCTCATCTTTATTAAAAAACCTTCCGTCCGATATAGTCACATTTATTAGCTGCACGGCTTGCTCGTTGGAGGCGGTAATCGCATAGGATCCCGATTTAGTTTTGTATGTTGCTCTTTGCGTACTTCGTAACGATGGTGTAATAGCTTCTATTTGCTTACCTAGTTCTTCGGATATCAGGTCAACATGACTTTCTTTCAAATTATTTTTGGTGAATGATACCGCGGGATCCTGACCAAAACCCACTCTTCCTGCTGTAACAATGATTAAATTTGATCCAAGCGCATCAAATTGACCTGTTATAAAATTTTCTATGCCTTTTACCAGTGAAACTAGAGCGACAACAGCAAAAACGCCAATGATTACACCCAGCATAGTTAAAAATGTTCTGAATTTATTAGCCAATAGTGAAATCAAAGCCGATTTAAAGGCCTCTCCAAGTTTGCGCATATTACCCAAAAATAGAACCATCTACAAGAGTAATCCGTCTGTGCGCTATTTTTGCCAGATCTTCGTCGTGGGTTACTAAAACTATAGTTTTTCCTTCCTTGTTAAGGCTTATCAGCAAACTTTCTATCTCTGCGCCTGTTTTTGAGTCAAGGTTGCCTGTAGGTTCGTCGGCCAATATTATCGAGGGCTCATTGATTAATGCTCTTGCTATAGCAACACGCTGCTTCTGCCCGCCCGACAGCTCGTTAGATTTGTTTTGCAGTCGATCGCTTAAATCTACCTTTTGCAGCATTTCCATAGCCTTTGGTTGCCATTGGATTTTTGGAACGGTGCTGTACTTTAACGGCAAAATCACATTTTCCAGCGCGGTTGTTCGGGGAAGTAGGTTGTAGGATTGAAAAACAAAGCCTATTTCCTTATTTCTGACTTTGGCCAGTTCCTTTGAAGAATAACTTGTAACCTTTCGTCCCGCCAATAGAATTTCTCCTTCCGTTGGGGTGTCTAATAGCCCTAGAATATGCATCAACGTGCTTTTTCCCGATCCGGACTTTCCTACTATCGCCAAAAAATCCCCGCGATAAATTTCTAAACTAACTCCTTTTAGAGCCTCTATTCTGACCTTGCCCAGATTATATATCTTTTTTATATTGGATGCTTTCAGAATCGGCTCATTAGTCATTTACAAATTTAGCTTTAAAACCTTCTTCTAACTTGGAATTGCTATTCGCGGGTCGGACTATTTGGTCTTTTATCTCAGTTTTTAGCTCTGTGTATAAGTCTCCTTCTAAACCTATTTCTACATCTTTTTGCTCTAAAACTCCATTAACGTTGATCACCCATACAAAAGGATTTTCCTCGTAGTCAAATTGAATTTCGTCATATAATAGGGCGTTAACTTCGGAGGAGGTTGCGGCAACCGTAATTCGGGCATTCCCGGTCATGCCAAGCAGTATCTGTTCTTCAGTATCTTTAACGCTGATTTTGACTGTAAAGGTTGGGTTTGCGGTTCCGTTGGCGTATTGTGGAAGCTCCATGACCTCGCCATTAAACGATGTTCCCGCGTAAGCATCTAATTTAACGTCCACAACTTGGTTTACTTTAAGCAATCCGTAATCTTCCTGATCTACAGTTACTTCAAAAAATTTATCTTTTGTCGCAATTTTTACGACGGGTTCTCCGGGCGAAACAACCTCTCCCGTAGTTTTGTAAACAGCTACTACAGCACCCTCAAATGGTGCATAGAGAAATTGCTTATAACTTGTTTTTAATGAGGATTGGTAATTAGCTTCAGTTTGACTAATGTATTCGTCCAATTTTCTGGCCTGTATTGCGTATTGCTCAACACCTCCGATAAGATTTTTATCGCCGGAATATTTTTCTACAAAAAGGTCTTTGTCACGCAAAGCCATGTCTCTGGAATCTTTTGCCGCCTGCACAGCGTATTTAGTTTCAGGGTTGTTTAGGGCTGCTATAAAAGCTCCGGTGACTAATTCATCTCCTTCGGATACCTCTATGGAAGATATTGGACCGCCAACAGGAAAAGAAATACTGGCTTCCTGGGTGGCTTTTACTTGTCCCAATGCTGAGACAGTTTTTTTGACGACTCTCTTGTCTGTATTTACAGATCTGACCAAGACAGTATTGGTTCCGTCTCTAAAAAGGATAAATCTCGCTAGCAAAACTCCGAGGCCGACTATCAAGAGATATTTGAGTATATTTTTGGAAGTTTTCATAATACATTCGCTATTCTGACAAGTTATTGTATCATAATCACATGGTTAACTTTCTGGAAAAGGATGAGTTAGATCGAGAGGTTCGGCGAGGTTTAAACATGTTAGGCCTAAAGATACGCAGTCTTACGAACTCCCGCCACCCCCGCAGAAGGATTGATAGCATTAGATATGCGATTAAGGGAATCCTTCACGCCCTAGTAAACGAGCCTAATTTTAGAATTCAGTTATTTATTGCGTTAGGAATTTTTGTGATAGGTACTTATCTTAAAATTTCCACTATTGAGTGGAGCATTTTGGTTTTAACTATGGGAATTCTTCTTGGGGCGGAATTATTAAATACGACTATAGAGGAAATTATGGACCATGTATCGCCGGAACAAGACGAAGCGGTAAGGATAATAAAAGACGTGGCGGCCGGATTCGTGCTAATAATGGGACTTACCACTCTCTTTATTGCGTTTTTGATCTTTGGGGGCAGATTTTTCCCTTAATTACCTTAGCTAGTCCCGGATTCCGTTTATTTTGCCGTGTAATAAATGTTCAGGTTATCCATAGCACGGGTTACACCAACAAAAGACTTCCTTGCTTCCTCTACAGAGCTATTTTCTAGGGGGTTTCTTCCAACAAGATAGACATCGGCAAATTCTAGGCCTTTGCAGTTCTCAAACTTAGTCAAATAAATCCCTTGAGGTTTATAATCAATTCTTTTATCTGATTCCAGAACTATTTTTCTAGAGTCTTCTACGGGAAGTCTTTCAACTATTTCTTTTAATCTCGCAAAATCGTCGGAATTATACACAATTATACCGACGCTCTTCTGAAAATTGGCAGTATTACCAGCTAGAACTTTCTCCAGATCCTTAAGCATCGCCTCCTTAGAATCAAAGATCTTGGTTGTTGGCTCGGCACCCTTACGATTGATTGACTTAGGCAAGTATTTATTCGTGTATGGACATAAAATTTTCTTTGCCAAATCAATAATGGGTTTTGTACTTCTATAGTTTGTATCTAGCTCAAACTTTTTAATTTTATCAACTCCAAATACCTTGTTTAATTCGTCCCAAGAAGACAGTCCGGTTCCGGTAAACCCTTGATTTAAATCGCCTAATATACAAAAGCGTTTATGAATAACAAACGGGTCTAGTACCGCATATTCTATTGGACTAAGATCCTGTCCCTCATCAACAACACAATATTGGTATTTTATGGTTTTCTTTTTACTAAAACCTATAATTCTTGAATATAAGAGTACATAAATTAATGTTGTTGCGTAATCCATCTTTTCAGTAGTTTTTATATTTAATTTTTTTAGGGCCTTTTTTAGCGAGACGTCTTTTAGATCATTTTTGATTTTATTTAGATCTGTCATGAGTTTAGATAAGGATTCAGAGTTCATTTTGTACAGCCACGCCCTCTGCGATTTCGGATTTGTTTTTAGGCGTTCCTTTTGTGTTGCTAACTCTTCGGATAATTCTTCAATAACATATTTAACATTTTCGTATGGAGTTAATTCACGGTCGTATTTATAGCCGCCAAAAGTTTCGTAATCACCCATAAAAGCTTGCTCTAGCTTGACCTCGTATTCTTGCTCTATTTCACCCACAATTTTTAGTGATTCCGTAAGAGTTTCCATTTTCAACAGATCGGTATTTTGCGGGAGGGAAAAATCCGGTTTTATAGGCAACTCCTCCCGAAAAATAAAATTGTAAACCAGGTCGGCCAATGTTTTATAATTGATGTCAAATATGCCTAACTTAGGAAATAGAGTTGCTAAATAGCTAATTAAAATTTGGTGTTTGGCGATCAAAATCGCGTGAGAGGGATGTATTAACTTGGGAAAATTAAAAAATATGTGTGAAAGCTTGTGAATTGCGACTGTACTTTTACCGCTGCCTACACATCCTTGGACAACACAAGGGATTTGCGGAGATTCCTCGATTATGTCTAACTGCGCCTCCTGGATGGTTTCTACGATATCTTCTAACACGCCCCCTGTTCTGGTCTCTATCTTTTTGGCTATTATTTCGCTTTCGTCAAGCTGAATGTCGTTATTGTAGTATTTGGTCAACGAGCCGTCGGTAATATCAAAGGTGCGTTTTAGTAATAAGTCCTTAGTCTTCTCTCCCTCAGGTGTTCTGTAGGTTACATTCTTTTGTGGGTAACGGTACCTATAATAAACGGAGGCAATTTTGGACCTCCAGTCCGTTATTATTGGTTCTCTATTATGCGTAAACCCAAATTTACCGATATAAATTTCCTTGTAGACTAAACTTTTCTCATTTTTAGGCGTAACCGCCTCATCATCGTTATCGTGGGATGTGTTCGCAAGATCTATCCGGGCAAAATACGGCTCCTTTTGGGAAGAATCCATTTCCTCAATGCGCGCGTACCGATCCTTCAGATTAAATGCGGCGTTCTTTTCATGGAGTTGCTCTAAATAAAAGAAAAAATCCATAGCGTTAGTTTCCGGATTGGCGCGCAAGTCTTTCAGCTTATCAACGGTTTCTTTTCCTAATTGATCCAGGCTTTTTTGTAAGTTTACTCTCGCTTCTTTTACCAGATTTAACACCTTACTCAGATGAGATTTTTCTTGTTTAAGTATATTTTCTTCCATATTTAATGTAGTTACGAGTCTTAAAATTTCTGTAAAAGCTGATCCGGTTTGGTCCAGATAAAATCTTCCTTAGCGACTAGGACAGTGTATTCTCCTTTAGGGGTGGGCAAATTTTCAGGGAGTAAAAATTCTACTATGGGAGCGGTCACTACTTTTTCAAATTTCTTCGTCAAATCTTTAGCAACACAAACGACTCTATTTCCTAAGCATTCTGATATTTCCTCAAGCAATTTAGTAACTCTATAAGGAGATTCGTATAGGACAAGTGTGGCAGGCAAACTTCCAAATTTTACAAGCAGCTCCCGTCTTTGCGTAGTTTTTTTTGGCAGAAAACCTAAAAAAGCAAAATTGTCTGTGGGAAGTCCCGAAACCGAAAGCGCTGCGATTATAGCGGATGGGCCCGGAATGGGCGTTATTTGAATTCCGGCCCGTCTTATTTCTCTAATAAGTTTAAATCCTGGATCGGATATTGTTGGAGTACCGCTATCGCTTACGATGGCAACATTCTTTCCTTGGTCCAAATAATCCTTTATGTGACCTATTACTTTAACGTGATTTTGATCGCGATAAGATATTTGTGGTTTCTCTATACTGTATTTTTTAAGAATTTTGGAGGTTTCCCTTGTGTCCTCCGATAAAATTAAATCGACTTCCTTCAAGGTATTTAGAGCTCTATTGGACATATCATCCAAATTTCCTATAGGTGTAGCGACTACAAATAAAAAAGACATGGGGGATATTATAGCATTAATTGCAGCTTCCGCCGGAGGCGGCGGCTGTAGGTTCAAGTTCAGTTGAGCATTCTTCCGGAGCCTCATTAAAAGCCGAGCAGATCAGATCCTTGTATGCTTCCGGGTTTCCTAATTTATTCTCTTTTGAACTATCTCGCACATCGTTTATAAATAAGGTCGGAGAGGCAGTAACATCATATTCCACTATTTTAGAAGCTTCTTCTGACATTAGCGCAAAACCTTCGTTGGTGAAACATTCGTCTATTTTCGCCGTATCTATGCCAAGGGAGTCTGCGCCTGTTTGCCAACAGGAACCATCACTTCCGCAGTTATCATTTACATAGGTCATAAATGCCCACATTTTAGATTTATCGTAATTCTTTAGGACGCATAATTCGCGGATATTTTGGTCTGTTTCAGGCTGTCCATGTAAGGAATTTACTTGATCATCCTGAATACCGACAATGTAATGAACGGCAAGATCAATTTTGTCTCCTAGAAGTTGCTGTACCGGAAGCATAGTATTTTCTGCCAAATTTCCGTATGGACAAAATGACATTACAAAAAGCTCAACGGAGGGTTTGTCCGATTTTGGTATAGCAGCTGCGACCGGAACAGAGTCAGCCGGCTCTTCAGTTTGACCGCCCTGAACTTGACCGGGCAAATCCTTTTTAAACAAAGTATCGTACCAAAACTTCCCAAAATACGCGGCAGAAGCAACAATAACTAATGACAGAATAATTGCCGGAATTGTATAATTAGTTTCTTTGGTTGGCTCTGTGGTCATATTATTTTAATTTCTTGGATTCCGTAAACCAGGAACGTCTTTTTAATAAAGGGTTAAATTTGCGAAGTCTTAACTTGTCTCGTGTATTTACACGGTTTTTTTCAGTAATATAAGCTCTTAAGCCGGTTTCCTCGCATTCCATTCCGACCAGGACTCTGTTTCCTTTTTTCTTACTCGCCATAGCTTGAGTATTGTAAAGGAAAGTCCGGTTTTGTGCAACTTTTTATTATAATGTTGTAAAATACTCGCATGGGTACCGGTAAAACAAACAAAAAGGCCTACGATCCGTCCGAAATAGAGCATAGATGGGGGCAGAAATGGTTTGACGCAAATTTGTATAAGGCAGAAGACTTTTTGGATAAGCCCAAAAAGTATATTCTGGCCGAGCTTCCCTACCCATCGGGAAAGTCCATTCATATAGGACATGCTATGCGATATACAGTTCCGGAAGTTTATTCCAGATATTTAAGAATGTGCGGATACAACGTTATGTTTCCCATGGCATGGGACTCCTTTGGACTTCCAACCGAAGGTTACGCTCTAGAATCCGGTAGAACTCCGCAGGAAGTAACGGAAGAGCTTACCAAAAGCTACAAAAAGGCAATGCAGGGTATGGGATACGCTATAGATTGGGATCGCGAGTTTGCTACATCAGATCCTCAATATTACAAATGGACTCAATGGCTGTTTTTGAAATTTTACGAACAGGGTTTGGCTGTTTTAAAAGAAATGCCTGTTTGGTGGTGTAAGGAGCTTGGTAATCTGGCTGACGAGGAAGTTTTAACCGATAAAGATGGAAATAAAACTTCCGAAAGAGGTGGGTATAAAGTGGAAAAGAAGCTCTTTAAACAGTGGGTTTTGAAAATTCCTGAGTATGCCGAGAAGCTGCTAAGTGGCTTGGAAAAAACAGATTTTCCGAATCATATAAAGACAGCTCAGGTTAATTGGATCGGCAAAACGGAAGGGTGCAACATTAAGTTTAACATAAGGTCTGGCGATGGAAAATTCTCAAAAGAAACGGAAGTTTATACTACGCGACCTGACACACTTTACGGCGTAACATTTATAGTCTTGGCTCCGGAACATCCGTTGGTACGCGAATTTATAGATTTGTCAAAAAACTCTGATGAAGTCAGGAAATATGCAGAGAAAGTACGCAATCTTTCCGATATGGACAAACAAACTTTAAAGACAAAGACGGGTGTCCGTTTGGAGGGGATATTGGCCCGCCACCCATTTGAGGAAGTTATGCAAGATATCCCTGTTTTCGTAGGAAATTATGTCCTGATGGAAACCGGAACCGGTGTGGTTATGGGAGTCCCGGCTCACGACGAAAGGGATTTTGAGTTTGCCAAAAAATATGGTTTAGCCATAATTCCCGTTATAAAACCAGAAAATAAGGACGCTTTTCTTGAGGAAGCGTACACAGATGGGGGAATCATGATTAACTCCAATGAGTTTGATGGGCTTTCCAATAGCGAAGGTGCCACAAAAATAACTCAGAAATTAGAAGGCTTGATGAAAGGTCGAAAAGCTACCAATTACAAAATTCGGGATTGGGTTTTTTCGCGCCAACGCTACTGGGGCGAGCCGATTCCTGTTGTATACACCAATGACGGAACAGTGGAGGCCATTGCTAAAACCGAGGATTCAGCTAGCGTCAGCGAAAAATTGCCTTTAGAACTCCCCTATTCAAGGGAGTATGAACCAACAAAAGACGGTGAGCCGCCGTTATCAAGAGTAAAAAATTGGGTTAAAACTACCGACAGTGAAGGCCGTCCCGCCAAAAGAGAAACACAAACTATGCCTACTTGGGCGGGATCTTGCTGGTACTATTTGCGATACATCGATCCAAAAAATAACGATTGTTTTGCTGACCAAGAAAAACTAAAATATTGGCTTCCTGTAGATAAATACTTTGGGGGCGCGGAACACACAACCGTCCACTTGCTTTATAGTCGTTTCTGGCATCAATTTTTTTACGATCTGGGGCTAGTACCAACAGAAGAACCGTATCAATGCAGAATGAACGGCGGGATACTGTTAGCGGAGGATGGACGGAAAATGTCTAAAAGATTTGGAAATGTGGTAGAACCAAAATTTTTAATAGATAACTATGGGGCAGATGCGACCAGAATGGCGCTGTGTTTTTTGGGACCTTATACTGACACATGCCCTTGGAATAGTAATACCGTCAAAGCAACCCGACGCTTTTTGAATACTGTTTATGATTTACGCGCCAAGGTTAAGGTTGATGTTCCGTCTGATACTACAGAAAAACAAATTTATGGGGCTAAAGAGCTAGAAAGGCAACTTCACAAAACAATAAAAAACGTTACCGAAATGATTGAAGACTTGAAAATGAATACTGTTGTCAGCCAGCTTATGA
>CAZNJL010000009.1:0-14350 GCA_964573325.1 uncultured Candidatus Saccharibacteria bacterium
CAATACAGGTACTCTATCAACAGCTTTAATGGATAGAATGGAAGTTATCAAGATGCCCTCTTATTCCGGTGAAGAAAAAATCGTGATTGCGCGAGATTATCTTTTTCCTAAAATTAGGGAAAACTCCGGTTTACGAGAGGAAGAATTGCTGATTGATCCTAATTTGTGGCACCAAATTGTAACCCCCTTTGGATACGATTCCGGAATTAGAAGCCTAGGAAGAATTTTAGAGGCGTTGTGTAGAAAAGTAGCTAAACAAATAATTGTAGGGGAAGTAACAAGCGTTTATGTTACACAGGAAAATTTGAAGTTTTATATGCCTACCTGGTAGTTGTGACGGCTAACATGTACGGCTAAGACATTTTAAAAAAATAATTTATGGATAAATTAAAAATCATGGAAAGCATCGCTATCCAGACAAGGAGGTGCGATAGATGTCGCTTGTGTAAGGGAGCAAAGAACGCTGTACCCGGGGAAGGCAGCGTTGATTCAAAAATCGTTTTTATTGGAGAAGCTCCCGGAGCTACCGAAGATGAAACCGGTCGTCCGTTTGTTGGGCGGGCGGGGCAGTTGTTGGATAAACTTTTGGACGAAATTGGACTTAAACGAAGTGATGTTTGGATAGGTAATGTTATCAAGCACCGCCCGCCCAACAATCGCGAGCCTTTGCCTGAGGAGATTTCCGCTTGTGAGCCGTATTTGGCTCTTCAGCTGAAAACAATAAATCCCGTACTCGTGGTAACTCTGGGTCGCTTCGCCATGTACTATTTTTATAAGGATGGTAAAATTTCTCGTGATCATGGTAATCTAATTAAAACGGGAGGAGGATTATCTGTTTACCCGATTTATCACCCTGCTGCCGCATTGCGACAAGAAAGATTTAGAGAAGCGTTGGAAGAGGATTTTAAAAGGATCCCTCAAATTTTGAAGCAGGTAGAATTGGAAGGTTTCATAAAACCCCCTACATACAGAGCTTCTGATTTAGGGAGTCAATTAAGTTTGGGAATTTAAGCTATGTTAAAAATAATAAATTTAGGAGGAACGGAAAATGTTACGAAAAACCTTACCGTATACGAGTACGGCGAGGATATACTCATCGTAGACTGCGGAGTTGGCTTTCCTGACAGCGAAATGTTGGGAGTGGATATGGTTATTCCTGATTTTACTTATCTAAGGGAAAACATGCACAAAATTCGTGGTTTAATCCTTACGCACGGCCACGAAGACCATATTGGGGCGGTGCCCTATCTTTTAGCAGAATTCCCTAATATACCTGTTTACGCGAATAGGCTGGTTTTAGGTTTTCTAAAAGAAAAATTTACTGACAAGAAAAAGTATAAAGATGCTCCTGAAAATCCTTCAATGCACTTAATCAATTCTGAAACTCCTCCGGCGGAATTAGGTGTGTTTAAAATAGAGGCGTTTAAGACGAATCACTCGGTACCGGATTCTCTAGGTTTTGCGATCAAAACTCCTGAAGGAACTATTCTGCACATGGCAGATTACAAAATAGATTTTACACCTGTTATAGACGATCCGATTGAATTGGGAAAAATCGCTAAATACGGCACAGAAGGCGTTCTATGCCTGCTTTCAGATTGTCTTGGCGTAACTACTGAAGGGTTTTCTCGTCCCGAAAAAGAACTTCAGCGCACTTTTGATATGTTATTTGAAGAGGCTTCAACCAGGCAGATTATTGTCACAACCATTTCCTCCAATATCTCAAGAATGCACCAGATTATAACCAGTGCGCGTAAGTTGGGGAGGAAAATTGTTATTGCAGGAAGATCAATCGACCAGAGTGTTGAGGTCGCGTTGGGGCTTGGTTATCTCAAGTTTGATACTGATATCTTCGTTTCTCCTAAGAATGCTTCTACGTACAATCAGGCCGATTTGGTTTATATCGTGGCCGGTTGCTACGGTCAGACAGGATCTGCTCTAGGTCGAATGAGTCGTAACGATCACCCGGATATTCAGGTGCAGGAGGGGGCCTACGTTATCTTTTCGGCAGATCCAAACCCTCCCGGAGTTGCGGAGGCGGTAGAAAAGGTGCAAGACAACCTAATTCTTTTAGGCGCCAAAGTTGTGTACAGTGAAATTCAGGAGAATTTGCATGTCTCGGGTCACGGAACTCAAGGAGATCTTAAATTAGTCGCTTTCCTTTCCAAGCCCAAATATTTTATGCCAATAGGCGGAACTATCAAACGAATGCGTGCCTATTCAAATATGGTTGCTAAACTAGGCCTTGGTGAAGACAATGTTTTTGAGCAACTAGGCGGTGAGAGTGTAATCTTTGAGAATGGCAAAGCCCATAAAGGGGATACTTACCCCGTAAAAGATGTTTTTGTTGATGGGTTTAGTATTGGCGATATTGGATCCACGGTTATTCGTGATCGCGAGAAGCTTTCGGATAATGGTATATTCGTTGTTATAGTGCCGATATCCCAGAAAGAGCGAAAGCTTGCGGGTAGCGTGGAAGTTGTTACCAGAGGATTCATTTATGTTAAAGAGTCTGCTGTCCTTATAGAGCAAACTAAGCAATCTATATCAGATCTGTTAAAGAAGTACAATGGGGATATGCGCGATTGGAATAAAATCCGCGAAGAGATAGAAAAACGCCTTAATAAATTTCTTTACAAAGAAACCGGTCGAAATCCTTTAGTCTTTATTCAGGCCATTTATCTTTAGTACAGCTTTCATTGAGGTAATAACTCTGGTATTATTTGATCAATGCCCAGAAGAAGAAGAGGAAGAAAGAAAAAATTCAAATTAAATTTAAGGCTGGATTTGCGTTCAGACGTTATTAAGTCCATCATTGCGTCGCTTCTTTTCTTATCGGGAAGTCTCGTGATAATTTCCTTCTTGGGCCGTGGATATGTTTTAAACGCTAAAATTCGTCAATTAGTCCTGTGGGGTTTTGGGTATTATGGCTTGTTAGTACCCTTAATACTTTTTACTTTGGCTTCATTTTTTGTTGACGCCATAAAATTTAGATTCAAGAGTCCTTGGGTGTTGATTGGTTTAGTGGGCTTACTTTTAAGCTTGTCCAGTTTTGCCTCCTTGTTTTGCTGGCGATCCGAACCCTTTACCCAAGCTTCACGCGGCGGTTGTGGAGGAATGGCCGGATACCGTATTCTTAACCAATTAAATACTTTGGTTAGTTTTCCAGGCTCTGTGGTAGTGATAATCGTGGGTTTAGCTGTCTCCGCAATGTTGGTTTCTAATGTTCCCCTCAATTCAGTTCTTGTAAAAATATCAGAGCTGATTGTTGCCTTAAAAACCAAAATAAGTAGTTTGCGTAGCTCCAAAATAGCTAATGAGAAGGATCAAATTAATACACCCGGAACCTTGGGGATAGGGGAGGATGATTTAAATGCGGCATCCCGCGGAGATACTGATTACGATAGCGAAGCTTTCACCGATAGTATGGAAGAACCCCAAATCAGGGTATTGCCGGCATTTTCTGAACCTCAGGGAGATAGAGGATCACATCAGGCTGTGGAAGGTGATTCGCACGGACTTACATCAATAGCGCCCAACCTTCCTTATGCGGATAGGGTTTGGCAACTGCCCCCTCTAAGTTTGTTGGATGATCTTCGGGAGAGCCCGCCCGATGCGGGTAATACCAAGGCTCGCGAAGATATAATAGAGAAAACCCTGCGTTCATTTGGAATAAATTCTACTGTGAAAAATGTCAATGCGGGCCCATCTGTCACACAATATGCTCTGGAAACTAGCTCGGGTACCAAAATATCCAAAATCGTTAATTTGCAAAACGATTTGGCGTTGGCTCTAGCGTCACCAACAGGTTCTGTTAGGATTGAAGCTCCTATTCCGGGCAAGTCCCTAGTCGGAATAGAAGTTCCAAATTACAACAGGGTTACTGTTTCATTTAAATCCCTTTTAATTTCGGAGGCGATGAAGTCCCTATCTTCTCGGCTAGCCTCGGTTTTGGGCAAGAATGTTGCGGGAGAGGTTTATGCTTACGATATAGCAAAAATGCCCCATCTCCTAGTAGCGGGTGCGACAGGTTCCGGTAAATCTGTGTTTCTGCACGCGCTGATGTTTTCTATTTTGTATCGGGCGACTCCCCAAGAATGCAAATTTATTTTAGTAGACCCCAAACGAGTAGAGTTTACTCACTATAACGGTATTCCCCACTTGCTGACTCCTGTAATAACAGACGTGGAAAATGCTTCCTCAGTGTTTAAGTGGGCAATAATGGAAATGGAACGGAGATACAAGCTTTTTGAAAATGCGCGGGCTCGAAATATTGACGCATACAATGAAAAATCAGGTTTTCAGGCATTGCCCTACATCGTTATTTTAGTGGATGAGTTGGGGGAGATTATGGTGTCCGATCCGGCTGCCGTGGAAAAAAGCATCATTAGAATCGCTCAATTGGCGCGGGCCACAGGAATTCATTTAGTATTATCAGTTCAGCGTCCTTCCACAAATGTTATAACAGGTCTTATTAAAGCCAATATTCCTTGTAGGATAGCCTTTAATGTCTCCAGTCAAATTGACTCCAGAGTCATTATTGATCAGCCGGGAGCAGAGAAATTGTTAGGAATGGGTGATATGCTTTTTGTGCCGCCTGATGCTTCTAAACCTACCAGGTTGCAAGGCGCGCTGGTTACAGAAGGTGAGGTGACAAGGCTGGTAAGTTATCTTAAAGATCAAGGAGTTGCGCCGGAATATAAGGAGGATATTTTATCTGTCGCGAAAAAGTCTGAAAATGGGAATATAAGCGTTTCTGCCGGAGGTGGGGCAGTCGACGATCTTTTTGACGAGGCTATGGAGGTCTGTGTCAGTGCGGGTAAGGCGTCCGCTTCATTACTTCAAAGGCGTCTATCTATTGGTTATGCCAGGGCGGCCAGAATTTTAGATGAGCTTGAGGCAAAAGGCTTAGTAAGTTCTCAGAAGGGTAGTCAGCCCAGGGAGATTCTCATAAACTCTTATCGAGACTCTGCCCTTGACGAAGACGATACCGGATTCTAGTTACAAAAGCTCTGTCCAAAATTAAAACTATGAAAGATCTTGGAGAGATTCTAAAAACGCAACGCAAGAAATTTAAATACACTTATTCTGATGTTCAGCAGAAAATTAAAATTCATCCAAACTATGTCCGCGCGCTGGAAGAGAATAATTACTCGCTCTTTGATAGCAAGGTTCACGCTCTAGGATTTTTAAGAATATACTCTAACCTTTTAGGATTAAATGTGGACCAGATTTTAGCTCTCTGGAGGCGCGAGCACAGCTCGGAGTTTCCCGATGACCTGGATTCTTCGGAACCGCGGCAAAAACTATCAAAAGTTATAAGTGGAACTTTTTCTTTTTCCTTTAAAAAACTGCTCATCTTTTTTGGATCGGTTGCCCTTATAGGATTTTTCGGCTACCTTTTTTACTCCTATAAAACTTATCAGGGTCCCCCTTTATTGGAGTTATCATCTCCGGAAGATAATAAAATCGTCAAGAACAATCCGGTGGACATTATCGGAAAGACCGATATAGATGCGACGTTGCTCGTAAACGGAGAAAGAGTTCTCTTGAGGCCTGATGGGTCGTTTGCTGTATCAGTAAATTTACATGAGGGCTTGAATACTTTGAGTATTACCTCCATAAATAAATTGGACAAGAAAACTGAAAAAGTATTAACGCTTATTCTTCGACCCAGGTAGATTTAAACATGAACTGATGTGCTATACTTTCCGTAGTTTAAAATTATTTACTGCCTATGAATACAGAAACATTAACTCTAGTTTTAATTTCTCTCCTGATTATTAATTTTGCTATTTGGGTAGTTTTTCTCGTTTTTCTTTTTGTAAAAATACGAAAAGCTCTTAATTTTGTTAACAGTACTTTAGAAAATGTAAACAGTTTTTCTAATTCTGTTGTTGGCTCTTCCCTAAAGTTAGGGGCTCTGGTTCTGGGTTTAATAAAGGGATTTCGCACGGTACAGTCTATTACAACATTAAGCGACATCTTCGAATTAGATGTTGACAAAGGAGAAAAAAATGTCAAAAAAAGGAAATAAACTTTTATTTGGAGTATTTATCGGAGCGATTCTGGGTGTTTTGTTTGCGCCTCGTAAGGGCGATGAGACAAGAAAGAAACTTTCCGGCGAAGGAAAGTCTTTAAAGCTTAAGCTAGAGAAGGCTATACAGGAAGGACTTATTAAGTACAACGAAGTTCGTGAAGAGGTGGACCCTGTTGTCAAAAAAGTAAAGAAAAAAGCAGGCCCCTACCTGGAAGCCTTAAAGGATGGTCTTGAGGGTGAAGATGATTCCGTTGAAATTAGTTCCAAGAAATAGTTTCATATATGGTTGATTTGCAGGATATTTCAAGCAACTTATACCGCCATGAAGATCTTACTCCTAAAGAACGTCCCGAATCCGCAGAGATTGGAAAAAGGCCGGTCCTACTCGAGCCCGTTGTTAGGGAAGAAGCTCAGTCTGAGCCGGAGGGTATTGTAGATATTCTCCCTCCGTCTGTATCTCACGAAAGGGTTGTAGATACGCGAGGCTCCGCAGCGCCTTCCATAGACTTAAAAGATGCGGTTCATTCCATTACAGCTTACGCAGACAAAGAAGAAAAAGTTTTTATTGAGAAAGTGATAGAGGAGCATGGACCTACCAAACCTTAATCAAGTTTTGTATATAGTTTTTTGGTTATCTTTTTATGTGCTCGTTCTTATTTTTGTGGTAGTAGGTTCAACCATATTTCTTGTCAGAAGACGTAAAAAAAAGGTCAGTGACCTGAATAAGTTTAAGTTAACTTTTTTGTTAGTTAGGCTTCCTTCGGCAAACGAAATAGAAATAGAAGCGGCAGACCAATTTTTTGCTAGTCTTTTTGGGTTTAAACGATCTTGGTGGAAGGCTTTATGGAAGGGTCAGTACCGCATCTCGTTTGAGATAGTGGCTAAATCCTCCGGAATAGGTTTTTATGTGGTTGTTCCTGATGAGCTTGCTTTAGCCGTGGAGAAGAAAATAAACGGGGCTTATCCCGAGGCGGAAATTGACATAATAGATCCTAATGAGGTTTGGGATAGAGGAGATTTTAGCGCAGTAGCGGAATTAAAACTTTCCGGAAGCCCGTTCTATCCAATTCGCATTTACGAGGATCTTTCTACCGACCCTATGAATACAATCACCTCTTCCATGAGTAAGCTATCAGAAAACGATGTTATTGCCCTGCAGTATTTAATAAAACCTGCAAGTAATTCTTGGAGACGCCAGGGGCAGAGTTTCGGTGCTCGTATTAAAGGAAGGGCCTCGGATCCGGAAAAAGGTGGTAAGGTGGATACCTCATTAGTTGAGGGTGTGGATAAGAAGGTTGCTAAGCCGGGGTTTGATGTCACTTTGCGGATCGTTTCCATTGCTGAAAATGAAACAGTTGCCGAAGAGCATATTCAAAACATCGTTACTTCTTTTGACCAATTTACTGACGTTACCTACAACAAATTTAAACGCGTAAACCCCAAAGCCAGAAACATCATTGATAATTTCATTTATCGTACTATGGACGTGGTTGATTTAAGCATTCCCGTGCTTGATGTTAGCCTGTACCGAAATACCTCTATTTTAAACACGGCAGAATTAGCGACAATATTTCACTTTCCCGGAGAGAATGTCAAGACTCCGGGGATAATGTGGTTGAAATCCAGGCATGCTCCTGCTCCCGAAGACGTTCCCGTAGAGGGTCTTTATCTTGGCCTAAACGAGTACAGAGGTCAGGAACGAAAAATTTACATGAAAGAAAAGGATCGTACCCGCCACTTTTACATTATTGGTCAGACCGGTACAGGAAAATCAGAGTTTATGAAGACATTGGCTATACAGGATATAGAAAACGGTGAAGGCATAGCTTTTATTGATCCACACGGAAGCGACATTGACGATATCCTAGAAAAAATCCCTGAAGAACGGGTTGACGATGTGATTTTGTTTGATGTTTCGGACATAGATCGGCCGTTAGGAATGAATATTCTTGAATCTCACTCCGAAGAGGACAAACATATGATCATTAACGCCTTTATCGCTCTGTTGTATAAGTTATACGACCCGAACCACCAGGGAATTATGGGTCCCCAACTGGAGCGTGCAATTAGAAATGTTATGTTGACAGCCATGGCGGATCCGGAAAGCACGATAGTGGATGTTTTGCGCATGTTAATAGATGATAATTATGCAAAATCGTTTTTGCCAAAACTCAACGATCCTTTGGTAAAACGCTATTGGACAGATGAGATGGCGAAGACAAGCGACTACCACAAAAGCGAGAAAATGGGCTATTTCGTGTCCAAGTTTGATCGCTTTGTTACTGACAGAACCATGCGCAATATGTTGGGTCAGCCTAAGTCCGCGATTAATTTCCACAAAATTATGGCCGAAAAGAAGATTTTATTGGTGGATTTGTCAAAAGGAAAGATTGGAGAGGAGAACTCAAACTTTATTGGGTTGGTTTTGGTGCCAAGGATTTTGCAGGCCGCTATGGCAAGAGCTTCTCTTTTGGGTAAAGAAGAGTTTCCAGATTTTTATCTATATGTTGACGAATTCCAAAACTTTGCTACCCCCGATTTTGCGACAATTTTATCCGAGGCCCGCAAGTACAAATTAAATTTAGTGGTAGCTCACCAATTTATCTCGCAGCTAGACGAAGAGATTAAAGAGGCAGTTTTTGGAAATGTTGGCACCATGGCGGTCTTTAGGATTGGTGCCGAGGATGCAGAATTTGTGGAAAAACAACTTGAACCGGTTTTTACGCAGAGTGATTTGATAAACCTTCCCATTGGTAATTACTACACTAGATTGCTAGTAGAAGGTCACCCAACTCCGCCATTTTCAATGAAAGTAGATTGGGACGCGGTAAATGAAGGTAACGCCAGAAAAGATCCCGAAAGGGCCCAAAGAATAAGAGAGAAATCCCGCATGAAATACGGCGTGCCCGCTACGGAAGTGGAGGAGTATATCAACCAAAGGTTGGGGCTTGATGGTGATGGGAAGGTTCCCGAGCCTCCAAGGGGGAGAATTCCTTTTTAGTTTTATTAAATTTGCTTTACTATATAAATTATGCCAGAGAATAATGCCCCTCGACCTGATGTGCAAGACAGTGATGAACACCAAGAAGCGCGGCCTCAAGCACCATCCCCCTTTCTTGAGGATGTAGAGATCGGTGAATCCTGGACCGCTCTGAAGGAGCGATTGGAACTAGTCAATTCCACTCACTTAAACGAGACTTACGCCGAGGACTTAACACGTTTGGACGGGTTATTTAATAGTCTGCGCCCCGAAGATACAGACTTTGACGAGGTGGGGGAGAAATTGCTAGAAGTCGGCCTTTCCGATGAAGAAGCAGGTGAGGCTACAGATTCAATGTATGCCGCCTACAGACATGGGCTGCGCTCCGTTTTGTTAGTTTTAGAAAACGCGGAAGACTTTTTGATTGATGGACTGACTGGACAAGTGGACACAGAAGGGTCGAAGAAATTCTTTGGTTTAGTTAGAGCGGTTAGTATGGCCGGAGATTCTAACGGAGATACTGCTTCAGTTACGACCATTGCTTCCGAAGTTCAGGCAGTAGTTACAACTCCGTTTAAGGATTTTTCAGAAAAGCTGATCGCTTCCGCCGGCTTGGATACATCAGGTGCTACTAGCTTAGAAAGGCTAAATATTGGTATTCGCGCCACTCGCCTTGAGACAGACAGAATTATCCAAAAAATGATAGAGGACTCCAGTTTGTACGATTTTGAAGATTTTGAGGAAGGCCGTCCTTGGGAAAGATCGGGTAGAAATACCGTATCTTTTTCTGCAGAGCAGATGGCAAGGGATGGTTTTAATTTTAGAGAATCTGCGGAAGGACGGGATTTTTCCTACTACAGAGAAGAAGCTCGTCATAAGTTTAATCTTCTCAAGGAAAAAATAGCTGAACAAAGTGATTTGACAATCAATACATGGGGTTTTGACGACGAAGGTGATAAACAGATTGATGAAACAAGGAGGGGATTTCTCGGTTTGGCGAGCCGTAGAGAGGTCTCTCCGAAGCAAGGAGTTGTGTACCAGAGGCAGCATGTGCGTACTTATGGGATAGATAGAAACGGTAACCCAATTGAAAGATTAGTGCCCATTCAGGTGGCTGCTTTATCTATTCGTGAGGCTAGATACGTTGGTGGTGAGAATTTAGCTTTCGGGGAGTCCAGTACCTCACTAAAGCTTGTTGATCAATATGTGTATACGGTTGAAGGAATGGATACAAACTCTCCAATAAAGGCTCAGGAGAATCTGTGGAGATTAGAGGTAGCAGTACGGGTTGAGAGAAGTGGTCGTATTTACTATAAGGTTCCCGTAATTCGCAATGGAGAGCCTTGTTGGTTACCCCTATCTGAACAGCAATATAATTCTTGGAAGAGCGGTCTTCAAATAACTTTGTACAACTTTGATCGAGCCGGTCTATCTTATCTTGATGTCAAGCGAAGACAGGGGGAGGACGAGCGAGCAGGACAATCCAATGGGGGAGAGATTAGATTTAGTGTGGAAAGCGGTCTGGAGGAATCTGATCCTTCAAGGATTTGGTTTAATAACCAATTGCAGGCTATTGGAATTCGT
Organism: uncultured Candidatus Saccharibacteria bacterium; assembly: GCA_964573325.1. Classification (GTDB taxonomy): domain Bacteria; phylum Patescibacteriota; class WWE3; order UBA101185; family UBA10185; genus JAGPFW01. The sequence goes on from CAZNJL010000009.1 coordinate 10,605, forward strand.
AAGAGATTTGAGGGTATTGAAACAGCTGATTTATCACAAGGTAGGCGCGACCATTTTGAGAGTATTCGTACTTCTATCATATCTGTTTATTCCGAATTTATTTATCGTTATGGAAACGGGGGTTGCTACTACGAGTTGGCGGACAAGATTTTGCTAGACCAAAGGATTTTACCTGATGCAGAAGGCTATGAGTCTCGCCGGGCAGAGGTAGTTGCCGAAATTATTGAGGAGTACGAGCGTCTAGCAAGGATTTTATCAAGGCTATCTTCATCGGAAAGCGAGACATTAACTTTTTTTGAGAGTTTTCCGATTATGCTGGGAGATTCGGTTGGATGGGAGTTTTTTGCCAAAATGCCGGAGAGATATGGCGAGTTGTATAATGCCTTGGGTATGGATTACCCTGATGAGGGCTTTGGCGATGAGAGCTCAGCGGAAGAGTCAGTTTACTCTCTTGGGTTTGGTGAGACTACCGAAGAGGCCGATGAAGAAACTAGTGAGCAGGTCGGCGGAGAGACTGAAGAAGATGTTGGCGGAGAGACCGTGGGGGACGGTGGTGGTTCTTCCGACGAAGGTGAGCCGATGCCGGAGGAAAGAGAATTACATGGGGTATATGACGCAGAGGCTTGGGAGACTGTTGAGAAAGAAGTCCAATCTCTTTTAGCCGCAGGCAGGAATAAAAAGGAAATCCAAAGAGAGTTGAGGAGGAAGTATCATCCGGATAATGTTGCGACTGGTAGTCATAAGCACTTCGTTGTTATAGATGCTTATTTACGAGTGGGTATTCACACACCACCAAAAAATGAAGAAGCCAACCCCGGCGTATAAAACAATTTTCTTATACTGAAGACTTAAATCTGCGTTAACAATAGGCTACTTTATTAAAACTAAAATTAGCCAAAACCCCGGCACTTTTGTATAATCTACACAATGCTCAAACTTCCTTTTCTAATAAATCGCAAGAAAACCTCCCAAATCTCTGAAGACTTTTTGGGCATTACAGTTTCTCCCTTTAAGGTTAGCGTTTTATACTTTATGACTCCCCCGCACCCAGACCCGGATAACCCTAATTTAAGCGGATTGACTTCACAGCAGACTTCCGGTTTTGTAACTTCAAGCCCGGAACCACATTTGAAATTAATATCAGCTAGGTCCAGATACATATCTGCCGAAGCAATCTTTCAGGAAGCGGGGGATCCTTCATTAATAACGCAAACCGTTCAGGAGATACTTGATGAAATGCGGGAAGAATACACGCAGATTCCTAGCCACGCCATTTTCGGAATTTCCGCAGATCATTGTTTAGATCTTATGTCTATTGTGAGCTATACCAACCCGGAGCCATCTCGCTTCAATACCGATCAGGTAAAAAATCTTTATGCGCAGGCAGAAAAAAACGCTACATTTAGAGCCCAAGATCTTTTAGCGGGGCTGAGGGGAGATATGGACACGGATTTAGTCCGCATTACCGGATCCACGGTGTATCAAAAGATAGATGGATCTAAAGTTGAGGATGCCATAGGTTTGGAAGGTAGGGAATTAGAGTTATCGTGGTTTGGGTCATTTGTGGAGGCGCCCTACTTAAAATTTATTGAGAGCATATCAAAAAAGTTGAAACTGGAAATAATAACAGCTTCTTCCTTGGGGTACGCATTCTATATGGCTATTCAGGAAGCTAGTACGGCCTACAGCAACTGTGTCATCATAAATATGGGTACCGATGCCACAGAAGTGCATGTCGTTTTTGGTAGCGGTCTAATAGGCGCAAGATACATGAACATTGGCACGATTTCTATTGTTGAGGAAATTTCCAGAAAACTAGATTTGCACCATGACGAAGCCTTTCAGGTTTTGGAAAAATATAAATCCGGAACTTTAAGCGGGTCTATATTTTCAGAAGTGCAAAAGATTCTTCAAAAGTTTTTAGTCATTTTTGGCAAATCCCTTTGCAGTATTTTTTCAGACTTTTCCGGAGTTAAGACTTTCTCTCCCATTGTTCTGCTGGTGGGGGAGGGGTTTGATATACCCGATGTTGCTGATTATGTAATGACAGAACCCTGGCATAAATCTATTCCGTTTAAATATTCACCCAAATTTGAAAAAGGAAGAGTTTCCGATTTATTTGATTCGGTTTTAGATTTGAGTGGCGCGGGATCTTCTATGGAGTGGTCGTTTCCCTTGTCGTTGGGTCAAGTATATTATAAGGTGGCCGAAAAATGATGTCATACACAGTTGATAAAATGAAAGATATTTATACGGTTTTGGATGAGCTAGCCAGTTCCTCCGATAGCGACTTGAATGTTTTTATCCCGGAAGGAGCGCTTTTACTGCAGAATAAATTAAATATTCAGTTTTTATCCGAAAACCTGGAAAAACTTGATAAGACTGTAAGATTTGAAACATCCGATCCAAACGGAGTAGAGTTGTTGATAAATCTGGAAGCCTCCTCGGAAGCGGGGTTTGAAGGATCCTACTCTTCCAATAATGTTTTAAGAAACTCCGGCTCTCCCAAAGCATTTTTTGGCTTTTTTCATAAAATAAAATTTCCCAGGCTTTCTTTACCCAGGCCAAAGTTTAAGATAGGCCTTTTAGTTTTGCTCCTGGTCATATTTGGAGGTGTGGCTTACGGAATCAATCGGTATATTTCCAAACAGGTAGCGGAAATTGAGATTTCTCTTAAGGCGGATTCGTTAGCCCGAAGTATAACTGTTAGAGTGGAAGATGAGATTAGTCCCTCTTCCAACGATTCAAGCAAAAAAACATTAAAAGGTAAGACCGTAAATGCTGTTTTAGAAGAGCAAGCTGAGGTTGTTACAACAGGAGAAAAGTATATAGGAGAGAAGGCTGACGGCAAAATCTTAATCTACAACCGAAAAGCCTCAGACATTACACTTAAATCGGGAACCGAAGCGTATTACGGGTCGGGGGATGAAAAGTTAACCTATGTTTTGAAAGACTCCGTAACTGTAAGTGGTTTTACATACGAAGAACCGGAAGATCCTGCCAGCGTAATGATTCCCGGCGAGGCCTCGATTTCTGTTGAGGCTTCCGAAATAGGCGACGATTACAACATCTCCAGTAATAAAACTCTAACATTTAAAGATTACGATAAAACCGAATTAGTAGCCAAATCTTCTGAAAAATTTACCGGGGGCTCCAAAAAAGCGGTAAAGATTGTTTCCGAGGAGGATTTAACTCCTCTGGAAGGAGAAGTTAACGCCAAAATAAGTTCAAAGGTAGAAGAAGCCGTCAAAAGGGCCGTGCCATCCGGATCCACTTTAGTTGAAGGTTCAACAGCAACTACATACACCGCATCAGAGTATAGCGCTAAAGTTGATGATGAGGCAGATAAAGTCTCTTTGAAAAAAACCGCAACCGTTTCGGCCCTAACCTACTCTCCAAAAGATTTGGAAAAATTGATGGTAAGCTCACTTGACTCGTATATTCCGGACGGGTACACAATTTCCGGATCCAATCACACGGTAAAAGCTGAGGTGCTAGGCAGATCAGAAACATCCGTTCTCTCGGATGCGCAAGCAGATCTTCAAGTAACAGTAAAGACTTCAGTTGTGCTTGACATTGATGTAGAAGATCTTAAGAATCGGATAAAAGGTCTTTCTCCGGAGGAACTGCACGAGGAGATGCGAAAAATTCAAGGGGTTCAGGATTACGAGTTTAATTTAAGTCCTACAATACCTTTTTTGAAGCAGGTGCCACGAAATCCGGACAGAATAGTAATTAGCATTAAT
>CAZNJL010000010.1:0-13689 GCA_964573325.1 uncultured Candidatus Saccharibacteria bacterium
CGGACATGCATTCGCACATCGACCCAAACCAGAATCCCAGTAGCAGCTCAGAGTGTCAGAGAGGGAGAAATCCCCGTTAGGGGTCGGAAACCTATATCCTTAGCCGGAGTGGCCCGGGTCAGATACCCGCGAAAGAGTCGCCGGTACCTTCACATGGGACTCGCGAGTCCCCGTCCGCCATTTGACCTCGGCTCTTTAGCCTACGACCGCCGACAGATCATCAACCGAGATCATTACCACCAACCCAAAAAACATAGTCCACCATCTGCCGGGGGTGAATACAGTATAATTTATAATCTCTTTTTTTGTCAACTATTTTCTCCAATTCGCGCTAAACTATCTAACACGGTACTATTTACTTATGGCAGAAAGACTAAATAATCAGGAATTAATCAGAATCCTAAAGGAAGTATTGGCGGCAATGGAAATCAAAGATCCCGATTTTTTTCGTGTCCGCGCCTATCAAAACGCAATATCTGCAATAGAAAATTCTACTTTTTCGGTATATGATTTATGGGAAAAGGGTCGGGTTCAGGAAATTCCCGGGGTAGGTCCGGCTTTAACCCAACACATCGGAGATTTGTTCGAAAAAGGTGCCGTTGGAGAATTTGAACGACTAAAAAAAGATCTTCCCGATGGGATGTTTGCTCTGATAGGGATCCAAGGTATTGGCGCAAAAAAAGCCTATAAATTGGCAAATGCTTTTGACCTGACCAGCCGAGATAACGCTTTGGAAAAGGTCGCTATATTCGCCGAAAAAGGTCTAATCAGAGATTTGCCTGGTTTTGGTGAGAAATCAGAGAAATTAATTTTAGACGCTATTTCCGAGGCGAAAAAGACAAAAAAAGAAAAACCAAGGATTTTATGGGCCCGCGCTGACGAGGTAGTTCAGCGGATTTACAAATATATGGAAGCTTGCGATAAGGTAGAAAAAATCGAGGCTCTTGGCTCCTATCGTAGAAAAAAGGAAACAGTAGGTGATCTTGATATAGCGACCTCTACCGGAAGTGAGAACGAAGTAATGGCTCATTTTCTTAAATTTCCCGAAATCAAAGAAGTTTTGGTTCAAGGCGATAAGAAAGCTAGCGTTGTGTTGGGCAATGATTTGCAAGTGGATTTCCGCACAATTTTGCCTAACCAGTATGGCTCCATGGCTCAATATTTTACCGGGTCCAAATATCATAATATTTCTTTACGCACTCACGCGTTAGAAAAAGGTCTTTCTGTATCTGAGTACGGCATAAAAAAAGGAGACAAATTATACGAGTTTACCGATGAAACTGATTTTTATGGCTTTCTAGGGTTACCACACATTCCCCCGGAAATTAGGCAAGGAAAGGAAGAAGTAGCCTTGGCTGCGGACGATAAACTCCCAAAGCTAGTTGAACCATCCGACATTAAGGGAGACCTTCATGCGCACACCATTTTTTCTGATGGTGGAAACACTTTAGAAGAGATGGTGCGGGGAGCGGAAGAGAGGGGATACAGTTATATTGGAATTACTGATCACGCCCCAAGCATAGTTAGTAGAGGACGCGAGGAGATTAAGAAGATAGTGCAGGACACAAAACTTAAAATCGACGAATTAAACGAAGAAAATCCCGCTATCAAAGTTTTATACGGTTACGAAGTGAATATCTTAGCTGATGCGACCATAGGATTTCCAGACGAGCTTATGGAAAAACTGGACTTTGTTATTGCCGGCATTCACACCTCCTTTAATCAAGATCGCAAGACTGTTATGAAAAGATTATTTAGCGCTGTCAGACATCCCTTGGTTACAATTATTGCCCACCCCTCTGCCAGACTCCTTGGAGTTCGGGAGCCACTAGACATAGATTGGATGGTTTTCTTTGAAGAAGTAAAGAAGTATCACAAGATCCTGGAGATTAATTCCCAACCTGAAAGATTAGATTTGCCTTACGATTTGGTTAAGGAGGCCAAGAAAAGTGGAATAAAGTTTATTATAAGCTCTGACGCCCACAGCGTAGATTCTCTTGATTACATGCGTTTTGGTGTGTCGGTAGCCCGCCGCGGGTGGTGCGCATCATCAGACATAATAAATACTTTACCAACAGAAGATTTTTTGAGAGTATTGTATAATAAGAGTATTATGTAAGAAGTAATTTATTTTTAAAGGAGTAAGTATGCAAGGTTTATATATAATTTTAGGATTAGCAGTTTTGGTTGGACTTTACCTGATGGGAGTTTACAATAAACTTGCCAAACTGATTGTCCGCATTGGTGAGGCGTGGAGCCAAATTGATGTTCAGTTAAAAAGAAGGATTGATTTAATCCCCAACCTGGTAGAAACAGTAAAAGGTTACGCTTCTCACGAGAAAGAAGTGTTTCAAAATGTTACTGAAGCCCGCTCGGCGTTAATGAACGCCTCCGGTGTAGAAGAGACTGAAAAGGCGGATCAGCAGCTTACGTCAACATTGAAGACTCTTTTCGCTGTTGCAGAAGCCTATCCCGAATTAAAAGCGCAAGAAGGATTTATCAACTTGCAGAAAGAGCTATCCGATACTGAAGACAAAGTGGCCTACTCTAGACAGTTCTTCAATTCAGTAGTACGCGACTTTAACTCCATGGTAGTGGTATTTCCGACTAGCATAATTGCCAGGTTGTTTGGATATAGCAAAAAAGCCTTTTTTGAAGCTACAGAAGAGGAAAGAAAAAGCGTTAAGGTAGATTTTTCCTAACTGGAATTTGTAACTCGCCGGGTTTTGGCTTATTAAGCTATGGCTACATTTTATACGCATATTTCCGAAAATAAGCGCTCTTCTTGTGTAATTGTTGCTTGTTTTATAGCTGTAATTGCGGCATTGGGATATTTTTTAGACGCTTATTATGGCGAAGGCTTGTTTTACACGGGCGTGGCGTTAATTGTGGCGGGAATTATGAGCTTTATTAGCTACTATAACTCCGATAAAATTGTTCTAACATTATCGGGAGCCAAGAAAGTGGATCCGGAACAAGGTAGAGATTTACACAACCTTGTTGAAAATATGTCTATAGCTTCAGGTATTCCTAAACCTCAAGTTTATGTCATTGAAGACACGTCTATGAATGCTTTTGCTACCGGAAGAGATCCGCAGCACGGTGTAATTTGCTTTACGACGGGTATTCTCCAAAGATTAGAAAAGCGCGAACTCGAGGGAGTTATTGCCCACGAGATGTCTCATATAGGAAATTACGACATTCGATTGATGTCCTTGGTGAGCGTTTTAGTGGGATCCATCGCTTTATTATCCGATTGGTTTACCAGGGGAATATTTTATGGCGGCAGAAGAAGTCGCAAGAGTAGTTCCGGTTTTAATAATCCTTTAATATTTATAGTGGGTATTGCCTTGCTTATTTTAAGCCCGATTATTGCTCAGTTAATAAAATTGGCTTTGGGAAGACGACGGGAATTTTTGGCAGACGCAACTGCTGTTCAAATTACGCGATATCCTAAAGGTCTAGCTGATGCGTTGAGGAAACTAGGATCAGATTCTGAAATTTTGGAAGCGGCCAATGGGGCGACCGCGCATTTATATATCGTTAGCCCGCTTATGGCGAATGGCAAGTCAAAAGGTTGGCTGGCAAGTCTTTTTAGTACGCATCCGCCGTTGGAGGAGCGGATTGCTCGGTTAGAAGAGATGTAAATATCCGATAACCCTTTACTTTTTTTAAAAATATGCGCAGTCTTTGGTATCATTACTCCTGACTATGGAAAATATCACAAAAGAAACCACGCAACATATCGCAGATTTATGCAACCTGGAGCTTTCTTTTGTTGAACTTGAAAAGCTTGAGAAGATGCTTTCGGATACGATTGGGTATATTAAAATCCTGGAAGAACTAGACACATCCTCAGTTTCCGAAACGTTTCAAGTTACGGGTTTAAGTAATGTGTATCGGGAAGTTGACGCAATGCCGCAGATGTTGTCCCAAGAAGAAGCGTTGAAAAATGCTCCTCAAACGAGAGACGGTAAATTTGTAACAAAAGCTGTCTTTGACCGTTAATAAAGTTCTAACTGTTAATTAGAAATGAAAAATCTAAACGAGCTAACAATAAAGGAAGCATTACAAGGTTTAAAAAAGGGAGATTTCACTAGCGTTGAGCTTGTGGAGGATTGTTATGCAAGTATAAATAAAGTTGACCCTGAGATCAGAGCTTTCATTACACTAACACAGGATTTTGCTATGGAGCAGGCAAAAAAAGCTGATGCCCGCATCTCTTCCGATGGGAGTTCCGCCTTTGAAAAATATCCTCTGTTGGGGATTCCTTATGCCGCAAAGGACAATTTTTGTACCAAGAACATAAAAACGACCGCCAGTTCTAGAATTTTGGAAAATTTCATACCTCCTTACGAATCTACAGTTACGAAAAGACTGAGCGATAGCGGTGCCGTTCTACTTGGAAAGACAAACATGGACGCCTTCGCACATGGGTCATCCACCGAAGAATCGGACTTTTTTACGACAAAAAACCCTTGGGATACATCTAAAGTTCCCGGAGGATCTTCCGGAGGTTCGGCCGCAGCTGTTATTTCAAATATGTGTATTTTTGCCATAGGAAGTGAAACGGGCGGGAGCATTCGTGGGCCTGCTTCTTGGTGTGGGGTAACAGGTTTAAAGCCGACTTACGGTCGTGTTAGCCGTTATGGCGTTGTAGCAATGGCTTCGTCTACCGACTCCCCCGGACCGATAACAAAAACCGCAGAAGACGCCGCTTTGGTTTTGGAAGTAATCGCCGGAAAAGATCCCCTTGATGCAACCTCTTCGCCCGTTGAGACCGGTCATTATAGTGAAAATATAATTTCTAGTACAAATAGATCGCCTAACATAAAAGGTCTAAAAGTAGGTCGGCCTAAATCCTATTTTGAAATTGACCTCCAAAAAGGTGTTCGCCAAAAAACAGAAAAATTTCTAAAATTTCTGGAGAAAAATGGAGCCGATATTATAGACATCAATTTAATAGACCCAAAATATTCTATTGCGGTTTATACGATTTTACAAAGATCCGAAGTATCGTCCAATTTAGCTAGATACGATGGAATTCGTTATGGGAACGATCGTAATTCATTTGGGTTTGAGGCAAAAAAGCGCATGATGCTGGGTGCCTATGCACTTAGTTCCGGATATTACGACGCTTATTACGCAAAGGCACAGAAGGTCCGCACACTGCTCATCGAAGATTTTAATCGGGTTTTTAAAAAAGCGGATATTTTGGTGGGGCCTACGATGCCTTGCGTGGCTATGAATATCGGTGAAAGCGCAAAAGACCCTATGTTCGGTGAGTCAATGGATGTCCTAACGGAGTCCAGTACAATAGCAGGTCTGTGTGGTGTTACTATCCCGGCTGGTTTTTCAGAAAATCTTCCCGTCGGGGTTCAGATTATTGGAAATAGGTTTGAAGAGACAAAAATTCTTGAAGTGGCAAATTTTTATCAGAGACAAACCGAATTTCATAGAGAAAGGCCCCGAAATGCTTAATATCCTAAAGTGGGTTTGGCAATTCATAGTTTTTTTATTCGGAGGAGCAGATCCGCGTCGAAAAAGAATTAGCCCGCAAACATCGCAGAAGATAACGGCCAAATGGGAAGAATCGGTAAAGCCCGCTTTGAAAACCAGAAATCCTTCTCAATTAAGACAAGCGCTGATCACAGCAGATTTGCTTTTAGATAACGCGCTTAGCGAGCTTTTTGAGGGGCAGAGCATGTCTGATCGGCTTAAAAACGCCAAAGATTCATATGAATGGGATCAATACGATAAAATTTGGAAAGCGCATAAGGCGAGAAACTCAATGGTACACGATTTGGATTACGAGCCGACCTACTTTATTTTGGAGGAGGCTATTAATGATCTTAAATACGGTATAGAGGTTTTGGGAGTTTCTCTATGACAATGACAGGAAAACCAAAAGAAATAACAGAAATTCTAGGAGATTACAAGCTTGTTTTGGGTATAGAAATACACCTTCATGTAAACACAGGCTCTAAAATGTTTTGTAGCTGTTCCACAGAAGGAATCTACAATGACGCGCCGAATACGCATGTGTGCCCGGTTTGTCTTGGTATGCCCGGTGCGCTGCCCGTTCCGAATAAAGAAGCTGTAGAAAAAACCCATTTGCTGGGTATAGCCCTAGGTTGCAAAATAAACAGGGTTTCTATTTTTGACAGAAAACATTATTTTTATCCCGATCTTCCGAAAGGCTATCAGATTAGTCAGTACAAAAAGCCTTTATGTGAAGATGGTCTTATAGAGCTTCCTTCGGGAGGAAGAGTTGTTCTGGAAAGAATTCATTTGGAAGAAGACACGGCCAAATCTTTTCATAATGGCGAGGAAACGCTAGTGGATTTTAATAAGTCAGGAATAGCTCTGATAGAGGTTGTCACGAAGCCCTCCATTTATTCTGTAGATGATGCTGTTGAATATGCAAAACAAGTGCAGGAAGTGGTTCGCTATTTAGGTGTAGGTGAGGCGAACATGGAAAAAGGTCAGCTTAGAATAGAGCCCAATATTTCATTGAGAACCGCGGAGATGGAAAAGGCGGGAGTGTTGCCGAAATACAAGGTAGAGGTTAAAAATATCAACTCATTTAAGTTTATGAAAAAGGCAATAATTGCAGAGATTGTCCGGCAACGCGCTATTTTAGAAACAGGGGAGACACCCACACAGGAAAACCGTGGTTATAGCGAAGCTATGGGTAAATCTATATCTCAAAGAAGTAAGGAAGAAGCCCATGATTATAGATATTTCCCGGAGCCGGATATCCCTCCCATGGAATTTGGTTTAGAAGAGATTAGGAATCTAGAAGAAAAATTGGCGCTTTTGCAAGAGCAGCAAAGACGTGGAAAAGAAAAGGAGGAGCAGGAAAGTGCTGTAAAAGTGCAAGGTTCCAGGGCCGCAATTCCCAGGATTAACGACCTTATACAGCTGGATTCGATAGTACAACAAGTATTAAAAGAAAATGAAAAAATTGTGACTGAAATAAAAAACGGAAAGAACTCTGCCATAGAATTTCTGGTTGGTCAGGCTATGAAATATTCCAAAGGAACCGCGAATCCGACTATTCTGCGGGAAATACTTAAACAAAAATTACTCTCTTAACTTTCATCTGTTAATATAAAGAAGTGGAGTTAAAGTTTGATCCGGAAAATCCAAAATTTCAGTATGTAACAACGGAAAAAGAGCTTAACTCTGCTCTGGAGGTACTAGAAAAAGAGACGGTATTAGGTATAGATGTGGAAGGTACCGGGTTGGATCCGTACACAACAACACTGCTCCTTGTGCAGATCGGTTCCGAGAAAGTAGGTTATATACTTGATACGCGAAAACTGGATTTAAAAACATCAGAAAGGTACCGTGCCCTCATAGAAGACCCAAAACGTATAAAGCTTCTTCATAACGCAAAATTTGACTACAAGTTTTTAAAGGAACAAACGGGAGCCAGGTTGACAAATGTATTTGATACAATGTTGGCGGAAGCCGTTTTGACCGCGGGTTTAGTAGGAAAAAACCCGTCGTTAAAGGAGCTGACTCTTAAATATTGTGGGATAAATTTAGAAAAAGGTGTTCGAAAGTCGTTTTATAATTACTCCGGCGAGATAACGGAGGAACAATTAAAGTATTCGGCCCTAGACACTTTAGTGCTGTTTCCGATATTTAAGACGCAACTGGATGAGCTTAAAAAAGAGGGAGTCATAAATGTAGCTAAGTTGGAATTTGCTGCTACATTGGTAGTATCCGAAATGGAGTTGCGGGGAGTTTTTATTGATGTGCCAAAATGGAGAGATGTTCTAAAATCCTTGGACATTCAGCGGAAAATTCATGCGAGTGCTTTTCAGGAAGCAATAAGGCCTTATTACCGTACAAACTCCGTTGATCTTTTTGGTAATTCAGTAGATGCCATAAATATAAATTCTCAAGTTCAAATGATGGATTTGTTCAATAAGCGAATTGGGTTGAATTTGCCCAGTACGGGGGACGGGATTTTGAAGATGATAGTTCACCCCGTAGTGAAGGCATTGCGCGATTATAGAAAGTACGAGAAATTAATTTCGGCCTTTGGTGAATCACTACTAGAAAAGGTGAACCCCGTAACGGGCCGCCTGCATCCGGATTTTAATCAAATAGGTACCGCGACGGGAAGGTTTTCATGTAAAGATCCGAATTTGCAACAGATTCCCCGTAATTCAGAGGAAGCCCCTTTTAGGCAACTTTTTAAGCCGGCTCCGGGATATAAGTTGGTAACGTCTGACTACTCCTCGTTTGAGATGCGAATATTGGCAGAGCTTTCCGGAGATGAAAAGATGATTAAAGCACTAACCGAGGGACTGGATATACACTCATATACGGCTTCGTTAATGTTTAATTTACCTTACACCGAGGATTTTAAGGATAAATATCCCGACTTAAGACAAATCGCCAAACCAATAGGATTCGGTTTAATGTATGGAATGAGTCCGGCGGGTCTCGCCGCGCAGCTGGAAGTTTCCAAACAAAAGGGCGAGGAATACATGGAGCTATATTTTAGGAGTTATCCTAGCGTACGTGCTTTTCTAAATCATTTGGCCGATAACGCCATTAGGAGAGGGTGGAGCACAACTCCTTTGGGCAGGAAGCGCTGGTATAAACGGCCCTCGCCGTCGGACCCGGATTACAGAAGACGCATGGGCAGTATACAGAGACAGGCAAAGAATCACCCAATTCAAGGCACAAACGCCGACGCGATTAAATTCGCTTTTGTTTTTCTTCAAAAACGACTGGAAAAAGAGGGGGTAGATGGTGGAATAACTCATACGGTACACGACGAAATAGTCTGTGAAATAAGAGAAAACCAGGCTGAAGATTGGGCAATAATTCAATCTGAGGAGATGGTCAGAGCGGCAGAACTTTTTATAAAGAAGGTTCCGATTAGATCAGACTCATTCGTGGGTAATGTTTGGGAACATTAGCTGACTTTTACCAAACATGTGTTAGAATGACAGCATGTTAATCGGAGATGTAATTGAAGCGATAGTGGGGGCAATCACCTCCGCTATATTTGGGATTTTGGACGCATTTAAATAGTTTTTTTGTGCTGTTGGCAGTTATATTGCTCAATTGCCAAAAAGTGATACAATTAACTCATGGTTATCTGTCAAAGGTGTGGGCAACGTCCCGCCGCAATCTCAACTACACAAATATTTGATGGCAGGCCTGTCTATATGGCCTTATGCGAGGTCTGTTTTGAGCAACTTCAAAAAGAGACTACCGGTGCGACTGATTTGCTAGATAAGTTTGGGCGCGACCTGACTGTTTTGGCCAAAGAAGATAAGTTAGATCCTGTAATTGGTCGTAAAGACGAAATAGACAGAGTAATACATGTGCTTTCCCGTCGAACCAAGAATAACCCCGTTTTGATCGGGGATCCGGGGGTAGGTAAAACAGCTATTGCCGAAGGTCTTGCTCAGAAGATTTTTGCGGGAAAAGTTCCCGAACCTTTAAGAGGCAAACGGGTTTTCGCATTAGACTTAGCGGCTATCGTAGCCGGAACTACTCACAGGGGAATGTTTGAAAAACGGCTTAAAGATGTTATTGATGAGGTAGTTAAGGCCCAAGGTCAGATAATTTTATTCGTGGATGAACTTCATACCGTTGTGGGTGCAGGTGCCTCTGCGGAAGGATCTATGGACGCAGCCAATATTTTGAAGCCGGCACTTGCGCGGGGCGAATTGCAAATGGTGGGAGCCACCACAATTGATGACTACAGAAAGTATATAGAAAAAGATGCGGCCTTAGAGCGCAGGTTTCAGCCTGTTATGGTTAATGAGCCTTCCCCCGAGGACACCATAGCTATATTAAAAGGTCTTAGAGAAAGATATGAGTCTCATCATAAGGTCAAAATTACGGATGAAGCTCTAGAAACGGCCGTCAAAATGTCGGACCGCTATATTAGCGATCGCTTTCTTCCGGACAAGGCCATAGACTTAGTGGATGAAGCGAGTGCTTTAGTTCGCCTTTCCCAAGTAAAAGAGCCTGACAATTTAAAACAAGTGATTGATAGGTTAGATGAGATTAGATCCTTGCTGCGGAAAAACGGAATCTCTTCGGAAGAAAAGACTAAGTTGGGGGATGAGAAAGTAGAATTAAGCCGCGTTCGCGACGAGCTGCAAGAAATTTGGACCAAAACTAAGCTTGAGGAAATTCCGAATGTACGGGAAGAACACATATTAAAAATTGTATCCAAGATAACGGGAATTCCGTTGGAAAGACTAAGTCTAGAAGAAAAGGAAAAGCTTCTCCATTTGGAGAATTTTATCCATAAAAGACTGGTTAACCAGAAGCAAGCCGTACAAACCATATCTGAAGCCATCAGGAGAGCCCGTGCCGGGTTAAAAGACCCAAAAAGACCAATAGGGGCCTTCCTATTCTTAGGACCTACAGGAGTCGGAAAAACGGAACTTTGTAAAGCCCTTGCCGAGGTTTTATACGGCGACGAAAACATGATTGTTCGCTTAGACATGAGCGAGTATATGGAAAAACATTCCGTAAGCAAAATGATTGGCGCGCCTCCGGGGTATATTGGTTTTGATCAAGGAGGAAATTTAACCGAAATAGTAAGAAGAAAACCTTTTTCTATTGTTTTGTTGGACGAAATTGAGAAAGCGCATCCGGATGTTTTCAACACCTTGCTTCAAATAATGGAAGATGGGCGCATGACTGACAGCAAAGGTAGAACAGTAGATTTTAAGAATACTATTATCATAATGACTTCTAATGCCGGATCCGAATTGCTTAAAAGACCTGTTATTGGGTTTGACAATAGAGATTCTAAAAATAGTAAGGTCGTGGGAGACTATAAAGCTAAGTTGGATAAAATTCTTAAAGATACATTTAGGCCCGAATTTTTGAATCGAATAGACGAAATAGTTACATTTACAACACTCTCTAAGGAGGATATTTATCAAATTGCTCAGAACCTCCTGAAAAATACACAAAAACTTCTAGATGAGCACGCCGTTTCCTTAAAAGTAGGTGATAGTGCCATCGAATATCTTGTGGATAAAGGATTTGACGAAGAATATGGGGCAAGACCTTTGAGAAGATTGATTCAGCGAGAGGTGGAGAACGCACTTTCAGCCAAGATCATTTCCAACGAACTTTTGGACGGCGATACCGCAGAAGTTGAGAGGTGCAAAGAAGGCCTAGTAATTAATGTAGTTTCCAAGGTAATGGTAAATAATTGAAATTGGGAGTCATTTTTGGTAATCTCTTGAAGCGTTATGGCAATAAAAATAGATGCGACAAAATTTGATCATATAGAAAGCTTTCAGGTTGGGGATACTGTCAAAGTATCCTACAAAATTAGAGAAGGCGAAAAACTTCGTATTCAGCCATTTGAAGGTATTGTTATCGCAATTAAAGGTGCCGAAGACGCGACCCGTACATTTACTGTAAGAAAGATCGGCGACCATGGTATCGGAGTGGAAAGAATATTCCCCTTAACTTCGCCCAATATTTCTAAATTAGTGGTTACAAAACCCGGTAAAGTTAGAAGGGCAAAACTGTATTACCTTCGCGAAAAAGTTGGTAAATCTGCGGAAAACATCAAGAGACGCGAAGTTTCGGCATAAGTTAAACCCTGTTTTTCACTCCGTATAAAAAGTTAACTAACTTCCTATTCTTTGTCTCACCACTTCATAGGCCACTATTGCTGTAGAGGCAGATACACTCAAGGAGTTTGCTTGTCCGAACATAGGTATTTTAATAGGAAAGTCTGCGTTTTCTAACCATTTTGAACTTAATCCGGCGTATTCTGCTCCCATAATAATCGCCAAAGGTTCTGTCATGTCTATTTTGGTATAGTTCTCCGTTGCGGAAGGAGTTGTCGCAAGAATTTTTATATTGTTTTCTTTGCACCACGATATCGCCTCTTGAGTTGAGCTTTCCCAAATATTTATGCTAAAAAAAGTACCCACGCTTGTTCTAATAACTTCCGGATTAAAAATATCAGCTCGCGCGTCGCACACTATTATTCCTGTAGCACCCGCGTTATCAGCAAGTCTAAATATTGCGCCTAAATTTCCAAGTTTTTCTATTGACTCAATAATGATGTAAAAGCCTTTTTTTGATGGGGTATAGTTTGATAGAAGATTATGTCGCTGTGCGGCAACAGCCAACAAACCCTCCGGGCTTTCATAGTTGGAGAACTTTTTAAAGACATTTTCGGTTACCTCTATTATTGTAGTGCCTCGTTGTTTGCACTTTTCAATAAGAGGTTCGTTTTCAAATTTATCCCTGAATAGAACGGGGCACGCATACAGTTCGTCCATTGGGTAGTTGTTGTGGTAGGCAAATGTGATGGGGTAAAACCCCTCTATCAACATTTTTCCAGTTTTGTCGCGGTATTTTTTCATTTTCAGTTTTAGCAGGTTTTTCACTTTTTCGTTTTGGCGGCTCGTGATTTTCATGGAGGTATTATACCTTAGTTGGCGGGGCATTACGGTCCAAAACTATTTTTGTTTAGAACGCTTTTTTATGACTTGTTTGACTGTTTTGGGCATTTTCTTTTCGTTTTTGGACCACAAATGCTCAATGTAATTAAAGGAAGTCCCGGCCTGAAACACATGAATAAATTCATATGTCCAAACCGGGACTACAGTCAATTGCACAACACCTTTAACTCCTTTCCCAGGGGGACAAAGCCGAAGCAGTAGCTGTTTAACTCAGAGTTTCTTCGAGCCAATTCCATCGAGTTGAACCCACAGATGCGTCTGGTGACAGCTAGCCATCCCTCTCCGGGTAGTGCGGTGGTGACTATGATTACGGCTTCTGCCCCCTCTTTCCACCCTTCCTCAACGATAATAACGACTGCACTGTCATGTGAGGCAATTGGAACCTCGTTTCCCTGGAAGGGAATTGCCATGCGCACCGCGCCATATAACAGCGCGAGGATGATAAGCACGGCCACAACCAACAAACCACTATTTCGAGCTTTTTCCATGTCCACTTTCTTTTCCCTTCGGGTTGCCGGATGATTTAGTTTACATGATTATAGGTTATTTCTTCTGGTATGTAAACGTACTGTTACTAAAAATCTGGAAAGTTTTGTGTTTTGTCCATTTTTTATTTTGCTTAATTTAAGCAGTATATTACTCAATCGCTATAATTTTAGCTGCAAGGCTTGAGGTGCTAATAATCTGTTTTCCGTTATAAATTAAAAGAGTGCCTCCTGCCTTTTCCATTCTTTCTTTTTTTGCATTCCAATAACTATCAGAACTGCGAGCGGTTATTAAGTGGTTAGGCTTCAATTTAAGGATTAAGTCATCATAATAATTGTTAGCCGCTTGAGAACTGAACGCGTGTTTGTTTGAAAGCAACAGTACATTGTCAACATATACTATTGCTGCTAACATCCTAGCTCTTTCCTTCTGGGTATTTATTGGCCGTAATCCACCCTTAGTTTTTTTAATTGCCGCATCAGTATCAATTCCCACAATCAAAACATCAACATACTTTTTAGCAAATTGGAATAAATCAATATGACCGGTATGTAGTACATCAAAACAACCGGTTATAATACCTGTTTTTTTGTTTTTGTATTGCTTTCCCATCAACCCTTGAAGAGCTTTTACAGTAACAATTTTTTTATTCATTTGGGTTTTATATTGGTGAGGGCGGAGGGGATCGAACCCTCGACAAATAGCTTAAAAGGCT
>CAZNJL010000011.1:0-13511 GCA_964573325.1 uncultured Candidatus Saccharibacteria bacterium
TGGTTTGCGTACTCGCCTGGACGACGCGGAGAAAATTAAGTTAAAACTAAGCTCTGTTGGACTTGTAGAAAAAGGACACACAATTAAAGAGAATATGTTTAACCTTTCGGAGTTTGGCTTAGATACAGAGGAAGTACCGCTAAAATTTTTAAATGAAATCATTAATGCCCGCACCAAGGAGATTTTTAATATGGTGGCATTGGAATTGAGCAAAGCAGATTTATTAGGTAAACTCCCCGCGGGTGCCGTGTTAACCGGAGGAGGCGCTCTGACTTTAGGAGTGGAATCTGTTGCCAAATCCATTTTAAAAACGCCCGTAAGAGTCGGCGTTCCTACCGGAGTTACGGGATTGATAGATGAAATACAAGGTCCTTCTTTTTCTGCCACAGTTGGATCTGTTCTTTATGGCGTAGGTATGACGCGAAGCAGCTCACTCTTGTATTCTGACAAAAGCCACGGTAAGATAAGCAAAAGAGTTACGGGATTCTTTGATAAAATTAAGTCTTTCCTGCCCTAAATAAATTAGTTATAATACGATAGCTATGGAAATAAAACCTGAAGTAGAGCGGTTTGCAAAAATTAGGGTAGTTGGGGTAGGGGGTGCCGGTGGAAATGTTATCAATACCATGATTGATTCCCAACAAATTGAGGGTGTTGAGTTTATTGCTATTAATACAGACGCGCAGGCTCTGTCTATAAATAAAGCATCCGTAAAAATTCCGATTGGACATCAGATTACTAATGGCTTAGGTGCGGGTTCCAACCCCGAGGTGGGGGAGAAAGCAGCCAACGAAACTGCCGAGATAATCAAATCTAACCTAGGTGAGTCAGATATGGTTTTTATCACGGCAGGCATGGGAGGCGGCACCGGTACAGGCGCTTCTCCGGTTGTGGCGAAAATTGCCCGCGAGTCGGGCGCCCTGACTATAGGAGTAGTTACTAAACCTTTTGAATTTGAGGGCAAGCAAAGAATGAAAAACGCCGAAATTGGCATAGAAGCTTTAAAAAGGGAAGTTGATGCTCTAATTATTATACCTAACCAGAAACTACTGGATATTTCTGACGAGACAACCACTGTAATGGATGCTTTTCGCGTCTCAGATAGTATTTTAAATCAGGGTGTGCAGGGAATTTCCGATCTTATTATAAAACCGGGGCTAATTAATGTGGATTTTGCAGATGTGCGGACGGTTATGAAGGACGCCGGCTCCGCATTAATGGGCATAGGCATAGGGACAGGAGAAGATCGTGCTGTTACGGCAGCGATGGCGGCAATATCTTCTCCCTTATTGGAGGTTTCTATTGAGGGAGCCACAGGCATTCTTTTTAACATTGTTGGAGGTCCTGACTTAACAATGCGCGAAATTGACCGTGCGGCCAAAGTAATTGCTGAAAAAGCAAATCCTGACGCCAACATTATCTATGGTACGACTATTGACCCCGATATGGCTGACCAGGTAAAAATTACCGTTATTGCGACCGGATTTGATTCGGATTTTTCAGATAGTTTTGGTGTAAAAGGTTCTGTACTTAAAAAGAATGCTGATTTGCCAGAGGACGAAGAAAAAAAGAATTCGTCAGACGGGGAAAAAGATTGGGTGGATGACCTGAATGATAAGGACAGGCAGTTTGATATTCCGGCGTTTTTGCGCGGGAGGTAGATTTTATCGCGCAAGACATACTTATCACGAGCTATTGCTGTCGATCACACGGATTTTTATGTGATACACTAATAAAGTATGAAAGACCTGCTCATTTTACTTAATCAAAACAATTTCAAAATTTATTCTTGTACAAAAGATCAGTGTGTCAGCCTATCCGGAACTTTTGATGAAGAGTTTTTGGATAGTTCGGGTGTTTATAATCCGGAGTTGCTTGTTCAAGGTCTCATAGACCAGACCTCTCAAATAGTTTCCAAGTCTGCTAAGCCAACCTCTATATCATTTTTGTTGAATCCAAAAGATGCCTTCCTTTCTTTTATTACTGTGTCCAAAAACGGTATCTCAGTCGAAGAACAGATTGTAGAGTCGGCTAGGAAAAAGTTGGGATCCTCCTTGGACGATTTGTACTTCAGTTACGACAAAATCGCTCCGTATGTATACCAGTTTATTGCAGTAAAAAAGGATTTTCTCAACAGCCTTTTAGAGGTTTCTAGTCTCTGGGGAGTGCCAATCAAAGCAATCGTTCCGTGGTCACTGATTTTGCCAAAACTTGTGGATGGTTCCGACCCCGTTATTTTTGTTGATTCGTCGGCAGTAGGCGGTCAATCCATTACGCTTTCTGATTTAAACGGGGTTTATTTTGCTACAACCTACGAGAAAGAGAAAAGTTTGGAGGAACTACATGGATTAGTGAAGAAATTGGCGTTATACAAACGCGAAGAAACAATAGAAAATATTTACTCCTTAACATTAAAGGAAGGTATTAATTCGCTTGCCGATCGCTCTGAGGGATCTTTAAAAGATTTAGTAAGCAATTTCGAAGGTATAGAGGAGGGCTTTGAGGTACACGGTCTATATCTAAAGGCAATTTCTTTGGATCCGTCTATTCTAAGTACATCAACAAATTTGCTTAATATTTTACCTGTTCCCGAAGTACGCAAGCCCGTTAATGCATTGATTCCGGTTAGCGTCACTTTACTTGTTTTAGGGATTTTTCTAGGTGCCTACTTCCTTTTTGGCCAAAGAGGCGACACCACTTCTTCTGCTATTAGGAATAATACGGAAGTCTTAAGCGAAAAGGATGAAGTTCCCGCAGGACAGACATCCGATGGAATTTCTCACGATAAAGAGGGTACGCAAGATACTAATGTCTCGCCGGAAAAGTTGATAGCCAAAGAAGATGCGGTGATAAGAATTGAAAATGGCTCCGGAATTAACGGTGCTGCCGCTCGAACTCAAGCTCTGTTGGAGGAAAAAGGTTACAAGGTTATAGAAATTGGTACGGCTGCGAATCAGCACGAGACATCCCAAATTTTAATCAAAAAAGAATTGCTGGATTTAAGGGAAGGTTTAAAAGAAGATTTGGAACCTGCCGTACCTGACACAGTAATTGATACAATGGAGGATTCAGATGCCTCCGGTGACTATAATGTGTTGATTTTGCTTGGTAAAAATATAACCATATAAAGTTCCATGCCTCACTTTATTTGCAAGAATTGTCTGCGAAGCGTGAGTTTGAGCTCTTTTGGCACTAAAAACCGTAATCACTGCCCATTTTGCTTATTTTCCATTCATGTTGACGATCAAGAAGGAGATAGAAAGTCCATATGTGCGGGTTTGATGGCCCCAATAGGAAAATTTTACAAGAAAGATGGCGAAGAGATGCTTGTTCACAAATGTCAAAAGTGTGGGTTTGTTCGCTGGAATCGCGTGGCTGGCGATGATAGTTTTGAGGAAATAGCTAAACTCCCGGAGGTATCCGATCCAAGAGAGTTCTAATGTACAGAGGGATGCCCGAAGTACATAGGGCTTAAGGTTGCACCAACTGATTATTTATTGTAGTATCTCCCTGCTATGCAATACGCTATCATTGATCTAGGCGGCAAACAATTTATGGTTGAGGAAGGTACGGCTATCCGCACCGAAAGGCGCGAGAGTTGCTTCCCTTCCGTTCTTTTTTACAGAAAAGATGACGAGATTCTCGTGGGGTCTCCTGCATTGGATGGAATTACAGTTAAACTTGTTAACGAGAGGGACTATGTTGTAAAGACCGAAATCGGTCGTTTTAAGTCCAAATCGCGTTACAGGCGCTTAAAAGGCCATAAACAACCCATGTCAATTCTTCGTGTGGAGAGCATAAAGATCAGTTCCAAGAAGAAAGGAGCGGATAAATAATGGCGCATAAAAAAGCAGGAGGGGCTAAGGCCCGCCAGGGAGGCAATGTATCCGGAAAAAGACTTGGGATTAAAATGTCCCATGGCTCTTATGTTAATTCCGGTCAAATCATTATCCGTCAGAGAGGTCAGACCTTTATAGCCGGAAAGAATGCTAAATTAGGTCGGGACTTCACACTTTATTCCACAATTGCCGGAGTTGTGAGCTTTAAAAACAAGACAAACAAAAAGAAGGCCGTTGATGTTCTACCTGTGGAAGGGTAAATCGTTGCACTAATGAAGCAATGGTAAGTGGAAGGATAAAGTTTCTCTTTAGATTTTAAAATTTTTCACTTTTTGATTAATCTGGCATTTTTAATTGGGTAGTATACAAGAATTGCTCTTGACTTGATATTTTCCGCAGGTAAAAATCCCCAATCTCTGCTGTCATAGCTATGATCTTTGTTATCGCCCATAACCGCATAGTGTTCTTCGGGGACCGTGTATTCTGTACCTTCCTGAATTTTCTCCCCCGGTTTAACTGCAAAGCTATCCACATAAAGTTCTTTTGACAGTATTCCGTTAATATACAGCTTTCCATTCTCTATTTTTACTGTATCTCCGGGTATCGCAACAATCCTTTTAATAATTAACGAGTTCTCAAGAGGGCTTTGAAATATTACTATTTCTCCTTTTTTTGGTGGAGTAAAGTTTATAGATAGCTTTTCGCCAACCAGCTGTTCCCCGTCGTGTAGGGTCGGAAGCATAGAATCTCCCGTTACTATCAATAACTCGCCTAAGAAAATATTTAGCACTATAAAAACGAGAATTACTATTAAAATAGATTCCAAAAGACCGGCTATAAATTTTCGGATTTTCTTTTTCACCTAATTATCCTAAGCCCCTAACCACTATTGAGCAAGTATTTCGGGAGTTTTTTTGGCGCATTTCTGTGCGTTTGCTATAATCTTAAACAATAGCAGATTTTACAGGTAGTAATATGGGTTCGTAGCTCAGGAGGTTAGAGCGCTGCATTCACATTGCAGAGGTCCCCCGTTCAAATCGGGGCGGACCCACCAGGGTTGACACACGTGCTGTAAGATAGTAAACTCCCCAGGTCGATATCCTAATTTGCAAGAGGAGGTTTGTTGTGGGTGCTTATGTGAAGTTAAAGAAAGTCCGTGGTTGCAACGGAATGGTTGTGGGCTTTTTGGTCTCAAGGGGAAGCTGCCCGGTGGTAACCCCCGAGCTTTTCCAGGAGGCCCTGCAGATTGAGGGAATCTCCGACTTGCCTGGGACCTTGGTCACCGCGGATCAAGGAGCCGAGGTGGGTGAGCAGGTCAGGCAACTTTTGTTTTGCCTGGTTTGCGAGAAGAGGTATAGATACTCTCTCTCACAGAAGTAGCTCGATGGAGAAGACGCCGGCCGCGTAAGAAGTTGTAATGTGGCCGGTGTTTTCTCCTCTCATCAATTTTCAACCTTTACCCTTGTTTACCGTTGAAATTCTTTTTTTAGTAAATCCCATAGCTCGGGTCTATCCCCATCGTACCCCAAAGCCCAAACACCAACCCCTGCAAGATTAAACTCTTTAGCTATTCTGTACTTTACTTCCAACGATTTTTCGTTTTCAAAATAAACTTTGCGCGGCTTCCCGGTTTCAGGATCGGTGTACTCGTAATAAGGTACTTGACCTAATTCGTCCCAGTAGACAGTGGCGCCCGAATCTTCAACATTTTTCATTATCTGTGCGTAGGTTTGAATTAGAGTGTTTGAAACTTTATCTAAATTCTCGTTGTCTTTCTCACCACTTTCACCATTCTCTTGTTTCTCATTACCTTCGGTACTATCAGAAGCCTTTTCCTTGCTATTTACTGCCTCAGTGCTTTCAGACCAATTAAACCCATAATAAGGAACTCCCAAAATCAATTTTTGCGGTGGCGCGTAGGACAAATAATCTCTGATCATCGTTCTTATATCATATCCTGCGTGGATACCTGCTCCTCCCATGGGAGACACAGGCGCCGCCTTGCTCTGTGGCATTATGTGAAAGTCATACGCCATAATAAAGATCCTATCTGCCACTTTTGCAAGCGATTCAATATCGGTAATTCTGCCATTTATAATTGAATCTGCATAAGCTGCTACCACAATTTCTGCATTAGGAAGGTCTTTCTTTAGTCTTTTTCTAAGATAAGCGGTAAATTCCGTGTATTTTAGTGCCAATTCTTTTTCTACTAGCTCATAATATTCAAAATTTAAATTTACATTGTCTACTTTATGGAACGCCATTTCCTCCTTGAGAGCCTCGTAAAAAGAATCCCAGCATTCCCGACAATTTAGGAATTTAGTAGAAACATCATCAACATGCGAAACGATTGTTATCGAAGTTCGAACATTATTAGCACGCGCTTTGATAATAAAATCCGTTAACTGGGGGTCGTTTCGCCATGCCCAGTACCCCGAATGGTTTGTGGAATTACCTTCGGAGTCAGTTGCACTTTTTATAAAATTTCCCGTTTCGTTTATTTCTAGTCCAAAATAAGCCACATCTGTAAGGGCCCCCACTCTAAAATTAGGAGTTTCTGCGATTGTCCAATACGGCAAATATCCATAAATAACAAAATCCTCCTTTTTATCTGTTGCTCCAAGCGTGTCTAGTTTAAATGCTTTACTTAAGGGAGATATGACAGTCGCGTCCTTTGGCGTCGTTTTTATTTCTTTGACATATCGGATACCTAGAAAACTGATTGCCAGCACAATACTGCCCAAAAATATCTTCTTCATAAGATAATTATACCCTAGGTGATAAAATAGACTTGTGATTTGGTATAAGAAAATAAAAAATGACCGAAAGAAACGGTTATGGGTTGGTTTGACAGTATTAAGTGCTTTACTCGTCGGGGGTGCGGTGTTTACACTTTTAAACATGCCCGTAAACCCTAATATTTTGTTAGACCCTTTCTATCGCTCCGTACAGACTAAAAAATCTTCGGATGGCTGCGACCAAGGAGCGTTGGAATATTACGCCTATTCCGCCGTAGACCCAAGCGCGCACAAAAACAACAAATTTGGCCTATATATTTACGCGGAAGAACAGGATTTTTTTGATTTAGCTGAAGATCTGGTAAATTCCAACGGAGGCAAGTGGGGCTACGTTCTTATTCCTTACAATGTTAAGGACTATGATCGCGGAAAATGGAGGCGAGTTTTTTCTACATTGTACAAAAAACAGTTAATTCCTGTAATTCAACTTTACGATGTTGATACGAAAAAGTATAAGGAACAGACAGACCGTGCAGCCGAGTTTTTAAATTCCTTTTTATGGCCGATCCGCCAAAGATACATCAGCGTTTATAACGAGCCCAATGATACGCGTTTTTGGAAAGGTTACACCGATCCAAAGGAATATGCCGAAATTCTTAAGTATACCGTTAAAACATTTAAGGACCGGAACGAAAACTTCTTTATGATGAACGGGGCGTTTAATGTTAGTGCTGTCTCGGGAGATGGCTATATAGACGCTTTTGAGTATATGCGCCAAATGGACGAAGCTGTTCCCGGGATTTTCTCTATGTTAGACGGGTGGGCCTCTCACTCGTACCCTCAGCCGGCTTTCTCCGGAAGTCCTTATGATTCAGGCAGAAACAGTATTCGCGCATATGAGGTTGAGTTGAAGTTTTTGCGAGAAGAGTTGAACGTGAAAAAAGACCTTCCGGTTTTTATCACAGAAACCGGTTGGGCTCATGCGGAAGGAGAAAACTACAATTCTTCTTATTTGTCCTTAGATACAGTTGCTAAGTACATGGAAATAGCGTACGAGAAATATTGGTTGCCTGACGATCGTGTTTTAGCCGTCATGCCTTTTACGATTTGGTATAGACCACCATTTGACAACTTTTCTTGGATTGATAATGACAAAAAACCCTACGCTCATTTTGAAGCTATAAAATCAATGAAGAAGGTCGCGGGAACTCCGGAGAAATTGGTCACGGAAAACATTACAATAGGGGAGTGTCCATAGATTGTTATTATGCTTAATTTGACTACCAAAAAAATTGCTAAAAATACTCTTTATCAGCTTGTAGGTAAGGTTTTTACCATGGGGGTAACGGTTTTGGTTACTGTTTTAATCACACGAGGTTACGGGAGAGAGCTGTACGGTGATTTCAGCCTTATGCAAGGTATCCCCGCTTTATTTTTTATTATTACGGACTTTGGATTGAACGCCATTTCCGTTAGAGAAGTGTCTAAAAATGAGTCTAAAATTTATCACTACTTTGTAAATGTTTTAATTTTTAGAGTAGTTCTGTCTTTGATTTTTATAATCCTGGTTGCGGGACTGCTTCAATTTTTCCCGTATTCACAGAATTTAAAATTTGGAATTAGGTTGGGTCTTTTGTTAATACTTACCTTTAGTCTGCACTCGACTACAAATATAATTTTTCAAACTAAGCTAAGATATGATCTTTCTGTTTTGGGTCAATCTTTAGGGTATGTACTTATTTTGGGCGTAAGTTTTTTCCTAGTTTTGTCAAAGGCTCCGGTCGCATGGATTAATTTTTCATATGTCATCGGTGGTCTATTGTCTTTTCTAATAAATTTCTCGCTTATTAAGAAGCTAGGTATAAGCACTGATTTTTATTTAGATTTGCCCCTTATTAAAAGTCTTTTTAAGGAGTCGTTGCCTTTGGGAATTATGTTTGTCTTTAGTCAAATGAACTTTAAGGAAGACGCTCTGCTGATCTCTGTTTTGCGGGTCCCGAAGTGGTTAAATATGAGTCACTCTGAGGCGGTAGGTGTGTATGCATTGCCTTATAAAATCTTTGAGGTTGCGCTGGTTGTCCCGACTTTTTTTATGAATGCTGTTTATCCGGTTTTGGTGCGCCACATGCAAGAAGGTGAGCAAAGACTCTTGGCATCTTTTAGACGTGTATTAATATTTTTGGCTAGTTCGGGGATAGTCTGTGGGCTGTTGGGAGCTGTATTTGCTTCCCAAATTATTAGCATTTTCGGCGGGGCAGAGTTTTATCGTTCTATAGCTGTCCTACAAATCCTTGTTGGAGGAGTTTTTGTTTTCTATCTGACCCAACCCCTTTCTTGGCTGATAATAACTTTAGGTAAACAAATTTATTTGCCCTATATATATTTGGCAAGCGTAGCCTTTAACTTAATTTTTAATCTGGTTTTTATACCAAGGTACTCGTTTTATGCCGCTGCCACAATAACAATCGTTTCAGAGTTTTTAATTTTGGTTTTATTATCTTATTTTGCGGTCAAATCTTGGAAAGCGAGATTTAGAAATGCTTAAGACTTTGCTCGTCTGCTGGGTTGCTTCATTGTCGCTTGGGCAATTTTCAGCCTTTTATAAAGGAGCTTTTGGGGGTGTGTACCTTTTCGATTTTATGGCTCTAGTTTTTGTAGCTGTGGGAATTTTGTATTTCCTTGTGGCCAAAAATACTGTATTTTCCTTTCCCCGCGGGTTTCTATGGGGATTTGGTTATATCGTTATAGCAATAATCTCTCTTGTTATAGCTTTTTCACATTTCTCTCTCTTGGATCTAGGTTATGCGTCCTTCTACTTAATCCGTTTTTCGCTTTACTTTCTGGGAGGCTTGGTTATATATAATTGTTTGTCTAATAAACTTTTTGGTTCCGATTTTTTGGCCCTTCTCGTTGCTTATTCGGCAGTATTTGTTGTTATAGCAGGGTTTCTACAGTTGCTATTTTTACCGGACTTCACGGTTCTAGATCCTCTTCTTGGCTGGGATCCTCACAAAGGAAGGCTTGCGTCCACTTTTTTTGATCCTAACTTTGCCGGCGCATATTTAGTTTTGTGCTTAAACATTATTTTAGGAACAAGGCATAGATTTGGGAAATTCTTCCCTTTTCTTGCGGGTTTTATTTTGTTAGCAATTTTTCTTACGTTCTCAAGAAGCGCGTGGCTTATGTTGGCCATAAGTTCTTTCGTGTGGGGGTGCCAAAAATATAAGTTTCTGCTTCTTTTAGCATTTATACTGGCTTTTGGCGCCTACTTCGCAGTTCCAAGGGTCCAAACACGATTGACAGGTATTACAGACCCTGCGGATTCAGCACATTTTAGAATTATTTCTTGGAGTAATACATTAAATATTGCGAAAGCCAATCCACTTTGGGGAGTGGGTTTTAATACATTTAGGTTCGCTCAAAAGGAATATGGGTACTTCGGCTTGGATTGGGGCGGTCATTCGGGGGGAGGTTCTGATTCAAGTTTTTTATTGGTTATAGCTACAACCGGTATTTTGGGATTGATCTTGTTTTTGGGTTATTTCTTTTCTCCTGCGCGTACCGCACTTAAGGCGGACAGAGCGGGTTATTGGAAGTTGCCGGTTCTATCCTGTTTATCGTCGCTATTTGTGGGGTCTTTTTTTATCAACTCCGTGTTTTACCCGCAAATACTTTTTTTGCTTAATTTAATTATCGGAGTATCTATTTTTTCTTATAAACAACACTGACTTCCTCTGTTGTTTTGTTTCCGGCCAAATCGGTTGCCTCTACCTTGATTTTTACTGTACCCTCTTTAACGCCCAGTAAAAAGGAAAAAGAGTTATCCGGTTTCTGAATTGCCAGCAAACCGTTAATTCTAATCTCTGCTCTTTTATCTACCTGTCCCCTTATTTCAACTCGCTCATTAAGATTTTCCACGGTTTGTCCGTCCTTGGGGGAAGAAATTTCAAGCTTGGGGTTTTTGTTATCAAACTGAATTGATACAGTATCAGATTTTGTTTCGTTGGCCTTTACGAAAAGTGTGTTTTTCCCTTTAATAAGAGTTATATCAGTAAAAAGAAATTCCCCGGTCATGTCAGCTAGTACAGTTGCAATCTTAGGTCCGTTTACATAAAGTTCCACCGAGGCCTTGGGTACTGATACACCCTTAATGTTTAAACTTGTTTTGTTAGTCGCGCTTGGCAGGTCAATAAAAACGGGAGGAGGTGTGGCTGCCTCGGGCGGTTTAATTTGCGTTCCTCTATTTACAGAAATCATGCCAAAAAGGTTTCCTATAGCGGGGCCATATAAGAGCAAACCTCCCACGGAAAGCGTCCCAAGAGCCACGATCGCTAATAATCGGATTGCGAGTACTTTATTTAGATTACTAAGATTCTTTTCCTTCATTTATATAACCCTTCAGATACTCAACCAATTTTTTGCGGATATCGTCGCGTTTTAGTGCAAATCTAAAAGTGGCTTTTAAATATCTAAGAGGATCTCCGGTTGTTAGCCACTCGCCGTCTATTGGAGGAGCGATTACTTTTTTTCCTTCTTCAACTAAAGAGTTTAGAATGTCTATAACCCACAACTCGCCGTCTTTTCCTGTATTTGCTCTTGTGGCCGCATCTATAACATCGTATGAAAAGACAAATCTTCCAAACTGGGCCATATTGGACGGAGCTTCTTCTATAGGTAGTTTTTCATGACCCCGTAACATCTCGTATTTATATTTGGTATCTTTTTTATATTCAATGCTAGCGTACCTGTTAATCTCTTCATGCGGGACTTCCTGAACCCCTAAAGTCGCTCGCGCGTTTTGTTCTTGGTGCTTTTCTATAAGTTGCAGGGTTACGGGTTTTTCTGCTAGCGTTAAGTCATCTCCAAACATATAAACAAAGTGCTCATCATCGTCTATTAGGTCTTTTACACAGAGCAAGGGTGTTCCATTACCATAAGGAAGGTCTTTTTTTTGTCGCACATAAATAAAGTTTGCCATGTTGGCAATTTCTTTAATACTTTCCAATAAATCCGTTTTACCGGCGCTTTCTAGCATATGTTCCAGCTCTAAATTGGAGTCGAAATAATCCTCCATAATGTGTTGTCCAAAGCGGGTAATAAGAATTATATCTTTTATGCCCGATTTGACAGCTTCTTCTACGAGGTAGTGAATAATCGGTTTATCTATGATTGGCAACATCTCTTTGGGTTGGTTTTTTGTTGCCGGAAGAAATCTTGTTCCATAACCCGCGACCGCAATTACCGCTTTTGTTATTTTTTGATGATTTTTCATAAAAAAATTATACCACCTAACCTCACCCGCTGTCCTTTAGCTGGAGCCGATGGTCGGGCTCGAACCGACGACCTATCCCTTACGAAGGGAATGCTCTACCAACTGAGCTACATCGGCTTGTGATAAGGTTTGTTCTTGAAATGTCGCCGGCATTTCTCGGGAAGTACGAAATACTCCCATTGCGCTCGTATTTTGTCCACCCAGACAGGGCGCTGCGCAACATGTCTGGAGCGCCATTCGAGTTTGGAAAGCATCAAGAAAAAGAGCTCTTAAAAGTTAGAAATAAATTGAAGGCGCTCTAAGTCGCTTGTCCCAAACCCAGAAACACTTGTTGTAAGTACTGGTGGTCTCATTAAATTTGCACTTTCTCAACAGTGAGCTATTGTTTGGAAGAACTGGCAAAATTAAAATCAAAGCTATAATTATAAAGGTACCTAGTAAGTATAGAAAATATTTTTTCATAACTTAAAGTATAGCATAAATGTTTTGGGACTCCGGATTTCTTGGCAGGGCGATGGGTCTATCGGAACTTTGAGCTTATGGAGCGGGTGACGGGGCTCGAACCCGCGACCTTCTCCTTGGGAAGGAGACGCGCTACCAACTACGCCACACCCGCTCAATGTTTTAATCTCGGTTATTTATTATAGATTATTCAAGGAAAAAACAAAACCCCGGCGTCCCGGGGTTTCTATCACTTTTATTGGCAGGTTAGTATTAAATTAGCTTTGAGTAGCAGGTATAGTTAACGTCTGCCCAGCATAGATTAGCGCCTGTTGTCCATTTGGCAGAAAATCAATTGAGCTTAAATTTGCGTCCCTGATCAATGTCCACATTGTTCCGTCGCCATAAACTGCATTAGCAATCTCCCACAAGGTGTCTCCGTAAATCACAGTGTATGTTCCAGCCTTTATGTCACCTTCCTCATACGAATTTGCTACCCACTCTCCAACTTGTACCACAGGTTTTTCATCAACACTAGTTTCAGCACTCTTCCCTGTAGTTTCCCCATCTTTTTCCTCTTCGGAATCACTAGTCCTTGCGGAAAGCGTTTCCTTTATTTTCTCTATGATATTGGTCTCCTCGGCATCTTCTGGTCTGTTGGAATACTGATCGCTAAAATAATTGTATGTGGCGAAAACAAGCCCCAAGATAAACAAACCCCCAATTATAAAAGCTAACGTATCGTTTTTAGATTCTTTAACATTAGTATTTTTTTCGTCGGTCATGTATAAATGCACCCCCTTGTAAAAATTATTAACTTGTTGTGTGGGCAGATTTATAACTGTGTCTTTGGCGGGATCGACGGGGCTCGAACCCGCGGCCTCTTCCGTGACAGGGAAGCGCTCTAACCAACTGAGCTACGACCCCTAAGTTAGATAGTGTCATAGTATGAGATTTACTTGTGGAAGTCAATATCAATTTATATGTGAGTAAAAAAATCGGGCGAGTGTCTAGTTATCTACGTTGGTCATACGACCAAACATATACTAAACACTCGCCCTCAGAAGGGCCACTCCGACCGCCATACTACGTCACTATATCCGAATTAGCCGGAGTGGCTCGGGTCAGATACCCGCGAAAAAGGTCGCTGGCATCTCCACATGATGGGACTCAAGTCCCCGTCCGCTATTTGGTACATCAAGCATGGTCCACCCCCTTTGG
>CAZNJL010000012.1:0-13331 GCA_964573325.1 uncultured Candidatus Saccharibacteria bacterium
TTATAGTGCTTCTTGTTCCGTTCTTTTTTATTGCTCCGCATCCGTTGACATTGGTTTTTTGCCAGTTATTTCTGCTTGTAGCTACAAGTCTTTTGTTGTTCTATCTTGCTAATATGAAGCTTAAGACCAAGACCTCTGCTTTCTTCTTAGCGTTGTCGTATCTTTTTTATCCGGCACTTGGGTATCTAACCACTAAAACATCTTTTCACGGAGTCAGCGTATCTATATTCTTTTTTGTGGCGGCTTTTCTTTTGTTTGAGATAATGCACGAAAAACAGGATTTTTCCCGGAAAAATCTGATTTTATTTTGGATACTTCTTATAATAACGATGTCGGGGAAGGAGCAAGTTCCTTTATATATATTTTTGTATGGTTTGTTCATCTGGATATATCGAAAAAAGAAAGTGCTTGGTTTGTGGGTTTCGGGAGTAGGGTTTTTGTGGTTTGCCCTAGCTTTCTTCGTCATTATTCCATCGGCGGCGCATTATCGCATAGACGGTTTTGAGAAATTTGCTGAAAGTTTGGATTTGTCTAAAGACCGCGGACAGGATGTTACATCGTCCAACTATTTTTTAACTCGTTATTCCGCCTTTGGAGATACATATTTGGAAGTGTTTTTGGGTATGGCTACGAAGCCCGCGCTTGTTTACGATACATTTTTTGCCGGTTCAAAAACCGAAGATTTTGTCAAAACACTGTCTCCTGTTTTGTTTACGCCCTTTTTATCTCCCGGAATTTTTGCTATAGCGGGGCCGGATTTTCTAATTAATTATCTTTCCAGTATGGACAATGTTTACAGAACATCTGCCATAGACACGCATCGAATATCCATGCTTATTCCCGTAATTTTCGTTTCCATGATATTTTCGGTCAAGTTTCTAGCGGACTTTTTGTCAAAGAGGCAGAAAAAACTTAATTTTGCGTCAATAGGAGTTATTATATCCGCGGTTATTTTGTTGGCTAACATTTACACCAGTGTTGTCTACGACAATCCTGTATACGCATGGGGAATTCAGGCCGCCCGAAAAAGGCTAGAATTTAAGGTTTTTGCAAGGACAGCCAAAAGCGAAGAGGGCTTTGAGAATCTGGAGCTTGGCCAGTTGGTGAAGTTTCAGCAACCGGATTCCCGTGACCTAGATTGTTCCTGGAGAATAATCAATATGATGCCCCCCGAAGTTTCTATTTCCGGCCCGGACTATATGGGAGCTCCTTTATCTATGCGTAAAACATACGCAATTTTTCCGGCTCTCTATAACACTGCGGATTATGTTATTGCAGACTCTTCTGCGCGTAAACTACAAACCATAGTCGGGGCTGACGATTCTATGCTTCATAGGGCCCTCTCCTTTTTAATTAAGACCGACCTATATGAACCTGTTACTGCCTGCGGCAACTTGTTTGTTTACAGACGGACAGATTTGGGCGGCGCTCTTCCCTCAATGGAGGATAT
This sequence comes from uncultured Candidatus Saccharibacteria bacterium, assembly GCA_964573325.1. Taxonomy (GTDB): domain Bacteria; phylum Patescibacteriota; class WWE3; order UBA101185; family UBA10185; genus JAGPFW01. The sequence goes on from CAZNJL010000012.1 coordinate 1,451, forward strand.
TTCTGAACCGTTGTTGGAAACCGACACTTACGCTGAAAAGGTGGATTATCCTTTTTACGACGAGTTAAGTTTGGTTGACTACGACATTCCTTCCAGCCTAGTGCGGGGCATATTTTCTGATCTTACGTTTGTTTACGCAAAAAGAGCCTCCGATTACATGGGCGATGTCTTTATTTATACCTCCTTTATAAACGAGGCTACTAAAGAGATGTATCAAGTAGCTAATTTGCCTTCCCACAGTTTTATTCCCCTATCAAAGTGGGATCGTGACAAGTACTATTTAGAAAAGATAAAGGTATCCATCCCGGAATCTTTTGATATTGGCAACTACCGGGTTTTTGTAGGCGCCACTAACAACATAAAAACCCGTAATTTATTTCTTGGAACTGTGGAGGTTTTATGAATTCCCTAGTCAAATTGCAGGCATTTAGCTTTATGTCCCGTATGGTTGCCATGATCTTGGGTATGGTGGAGACATTTGTAATCGTCCGAGTTTTGACTGTTTCAGAATGGGGGATTGTTCAGCTCGCCGTTTCCGTCGGAGGCGCATTTGGTATTTATCAGCATTTAGGACTTGCTTCCGGATCCGTTAGGGAAATATCCGCCGCCAAAGACGAGAAGGACATTTCCAAAATATTCTTTACGAGTATATTTATTCGTTATTTGGTAACAATTCCCATAACCTTGTTTTTATTCTTTTCCGCAGAGAAAATTGCCTTAGGTCAATATAATAACGAAGCTTTGATTTTACCTATAAAACTTTATGCAGTAACGCTGGTAATTGAGGGGGTCCAGAGCATATTGAACGCCGTGATTTCAGGAACAAAACGGTTTAAGGCGCTTTTTATTTATCAGGCAGTCATCGCCTTCGTGAATATTTGTATTTATATACCCATGGTATATTTCTTCAAAATTAACGGTTATTTTTACGGGATGGTTATATTTAACATCTTGGCTACAACGGCTCTAACGGTAATAGCCTTTAAACCCTACATAAAATCTATCACGCTTCCGGGCAAGGAGGATTTTATGCGTCTCTTGAAGCAACTCATGTCCATAAGTTTGGCTATATATGCAGTAAAAATTTTATATACTTGGTGGGAAAAATCCGGCCCCCTATTGTTAGGGCGAGAATTATCGGCAGAGATGGTAGCTTTTTTTGCTTTTGCACTTCTTTACGCGAAGAAACTTATGCTAATTTCCGACGCAGTTACCACAGTCAACCTCCCTGTTTTATCAGAAAAATTTGAGACTGATCTGGAAGAGTTTAAATCTATTTTTGTTGCAAATTTCAACAAAATTTATGTATTTATTCTGGGGGCAGGGTTTTCTGCTATTTTCTGGAGTCGCGAAATTTTCTATGTCCTTGTGGGAGGGGATAAATATAATCCCGCTCTTCCTTTAGTTTTGCCCCTGATGTTTGCCTTTATTTTCTATTCGTTTATAAACATTGTGGAGTCAAGCGTTTTAATCCCGGCTAGAAGGATTTTTGCTATGGTGGCTAGCTTTGGATCTATGTTAATATGCGCAGTAGTTGGCTTTTTTTTAACGCATCGTTTAATTGACCCGATGATCTCAATGGCCTACTTTCTTGCGTTGGGAGGCGCGGTAGGGTTGGCAATTATGGCGATTACTTCCCGGAAAAAGCTTCAACTCGCTTTCCTAGATTGGCGTCATATCTTATTGTTCGTTCAAGTTGCGGCCATTTCGTTGCCGTATATGGTGGAAAATATCTTAATAAAGGGCCTTCTCTTTGCAGTTTTTGGGTTTTTGTATTGGCAAGCAGTTCGATTGGCAGGTTTTATGACGAAGGAGCAACTAATCTCCCTTCTCAAAAGAAGCTACTCATTTATTAAGCGCCTGAAGCCTAGTTTACTAAGAAACTCCTAAGTTTTTGCTCATATAAAGTCCGGTTTCCGTAAATCCTTGTTTTCTATAGTATTCGCGGGTTCCGATAGCGGATATCACGGCAATTGTGTCTATGCCGTTACTTTTGGTTATTCTTTCTGCTTCTTCTATTAAACTTTTCCCCAACCCAAAGTGTTGTGCCTTTCCCGTCTCTTCTTTTCCTATGCCGACAACTTGTCCGTAAACATGTATCTCGCGAATGATCGTGCTATCTACCAGTTCTTTCATAAAGTGTGTTTTTCGCTTTTTTTCTGTGGGTATAGAAAGTCTGAGAAACCCTGCAATTTTATTTTCGTCCGTAACATAAGAAAGAAAATATTCCGTGGAAACACTTGTCTCGTATTCTTTTATGTCCGGGCTCAAATCTTCAATTTTTAGCTCTTTCTGTTTTATCTCGCGACATCTTATGCATTTGCACTCTAAGTTTCGTTCATCCAGATATTTCTTGACCACTTGTCTTAAATTAGAAGTCTTGCTTCCGGCGACTATGTCTTGTGAAGGTATATCCCGTATGACGCGCGTAATTCTGCAGTACAACGGAACTTGCATTTTAATTTCAGCTACTATCTTAGTTAACTCTTCTTTGGAGTAGGGGACGTATTTTCCTTGTTTGTACAAATCGTCTAGAGGTGTGTCTTTTATGACGGAAGTAGGGTAGATTTTTAGCTCGTCGGGTTGAAAATCTTTGGACCACAGATCAGAAAAGTTCTTAATATCTGACTTGGGGGTAGCTCCGTAAAGGTTTAGCATCCAATGGGCATGAATTTTGAATCCTGCCAATCTCAAGATTTCAAAAGCCTTTTTTGTGGCTTCTCTGCCGTGTCCGCGGTGATTTATTTTTAGAATATTGTCATCAAGACTTTGTACTCCAATTTGAACTTTTGTACACCCCAATTTTCTCATTCTTATCGTTTCTTTTTCGGTTATCAGATCGGGGCGTGTCTCCAATGATAGCCCCACGCACTTGTGTTTTGCGGTTTCATTAATTTTTTGCTGTTCTTCCAAATCAGCCCACGAGGTCTCTTTTTCTTCCGGCGACTGATTAGGTTCGTTCGGATTGTTCATCGCCTCAAAGCACCGTTTAATAAACCATCGCTGATAGTTTTCTAAGTAAACCGACCAGGATCCTCCCAAAACTATAAGTTCTACTTTCTCCGTGTTATGACCTATGTGTTGCAACGACTGAATTCTTTTTTGAGTTTGCTCGTAAGGGTCAAATGCTAAAGAAACGGCTCTTTGCGCCCCCGGCTCGCTTGCTAAATAGCTTTTTGGCATATTTGGCTCATTTGGGCAGTAAATGCATTTTCCTGGGCAGGGCCAGGGTTTAGTGAGCACAGTCACCGGTGTGACTCCTGACATTGTTCTAATAGGCTTCATTTTTAAGCGTTCCTCTAGAGAGGGATTTTTTTGTAATAAGCCCTTTTGTAATAGATACCCATAGCCCTTTATCAGATCGTTCTTGCTAAACATTTTACTTCGGTCTTTTGGGTAGTTTATTTGTATTTTTCTTAGGCTCTCTGACCCCCATTCCGCGATATTAGCGATGTCTTTTAATAGGGATATTAAAGTAGTTTCGTATTTTTCGGGCTCAAAAAAGTATTTTTCGGTTTTGTACATTGTTGGTCTATTTTACCGCATACATCAAATATTTGCTTTTACTACGGTATAATGAGTTCTATGGATGCGGATACCGTGAGGAAGCTTAACCAAATTAACCGTGATTTTTACATCACGGTAAGCGCTGACTTTGACAAATCTCGGGATTATTACTGGAGCGGGTGGGAAATGATTATTCCCTTAATTTCGCATTTACCGGATTTGCAGGTACTGGACATTGGATGCGGAAACGGAAGATTTGGCGATTTTCTTTTGAAAAAAGCCCTCGGATGTGAGGCAAAAAATTATACCGGTATAGATTTTAACGAGGACCTTTTGGGTAAAGCTAGGTATAGGCTTCCGGAAGCAACTTTAATTAAAGCAGATTTGTTAGAGTTTGACCTCGCCTCTTTAGAGAAAACATACGACTTAATAGCTCTTTTCGGAGTTTTACACCATATTCCAAGTTATGCCAATCGTCTAAAATTACTCAAAAAATCCAAACAACTCTTAAAACCCGCGTCTTACCTTTTTTTCTCTACATGGGATTTTATTAGTATGCCCAATTTTACTAGCCATATTGTGCCTTGGGAAGATTTCGGCATTCCATCTGCATCCGTTGAGCCCAACGACCACCTTTTAAAGTGGAAAAGGGGGGTCAGCGCGGTTAGATATTGCCACTATATTTCCGAAGCAGAAATGCGCCAATTGTACTATGAGGCGGATCTCATACCGGTAAGTGAATCCACCTCCTCCCAAAAGGGAGATCCTTACAACCGCTATTACATCACTAGTGTATAATTGCTCTGTTATGAATGAGTCTAAGAAGAACTGGAAGAAACCAGCTCTGAAAATTTCCCTAAGTGCTATCTTGCTGTATATTATTCTCTCTCGAACTGATTTGAAGGCATTCGCATCAAATATCCGTTTGATGGATTTGCGTTTGGCTCCGCTAATTCTGTTTTTACTTATATCCAAATATGTAGTTAGCGCCCTCCGTTGGAAGCAGTTATTAATCTTTGACGGGGCCAAGTCTTTGTCTGTTAAGTATCTCGTAAGTCTTTACTTTATTGGCGCCTTTTTCAATAATTTTATGCCTACTAGCGTTGGAGGCGATGTGTACAAGATGTTTCAACTCGGCAAAAAGCTAAAAAGTAAGTCGCAGGGTTTTTCGTCAACATTCATGGAGCGTTTTACAGGGATTATGGCCCTTGTTGTTATTTCTTATTATGGTCTGATTCGTACTATGTCCTTTTGGGTAGGAGTTCTCCCCCAAGGTATCCGGTCAAATTCTTTGTTAGTGATCATGTTTAAAATGGGTTTATTTTCAGGTTTTTGGATAACTACAATAGTTGGTTTTTTTTCCCTCGGGTTTTTAGCCCAAAAAATATCAATAGTACAAAAAGTATATGATGCCTTAATGGCGTACAAAAGCCAACAAAAAGTTTTGCTGATAGCCTTTTTGACTTCGTTTATTGTGCAGTTCTTTGCGATTTTTACTCAATATTTTATTCTTCTGTCGCTTGGAATTAATGTGCCGATTTCTTATGCAATTTTCATTTTGCCTGTAATTACGCTGGCGGGCTTTTTTGTGCCTTCACTAAATGGCCTGGGAGTGCAGGATGCCCTGTATATAAGCTTTCTCGGTATGGTTGGTATATCGGGCTCACTTGCCCTAAGTGCCTCTATGGTTTACCACTTCACCCGTTTATTAATAAGTTTAATCGGAGGAGTTTTGTATGGGCTTGGGAAAGCAGATTAAAGTTATTTTTAATAAAGTTTATCCGGCGTTTAGACAGTTTATCTGGCAAAACCCCGTACTTATTGTCATTTTGATCGTTGCTCTTGCACTAAGGTTAGTAGGACTAAAACACGGGTTTCCCTTTATATTTCATGCTGATGAGCCTACCATCGTGAGGTCCGCTTTAGGAGTTAGGTTTTCTATTAATCCTAAACATTTTGATTGGCCTCACCTTTATATTTATTTGAATTATTTTGCCTATATGGGGTTTGCCTCTGTTCGTAGAGTTTTGGAGTTAATTGGAGCACAGTCTCTTATCTCCCCATTACTTCCATTGGTTTGGGACGACACCTTAATTTTTTACTTTATCACGAGGATTTTCACCGCTACTTTAGGAGGACTGACCGTTATCCCCGTATATTTATCCGGTAAAAAGCTTTTTGGTAAAGTTGCGGGGTTATTTGCGGCGATGGCTATAGCGGTAATGCCTTTTCATGTCTACCATTCTCACTTTAGCCTTTCGGATGTGCCCATGACCTTTATGGTCGCTTGGGCTGTCTATTTTAGTGCGCGAGCCCTTCTGGAGTCACGGCTCGTTAACTATGTTTGGGCCGGTTTGTTTGTGGGATTAGCAGCCTCAACAAAATATAACGGTGGATTGTCCGCTTTGTGCGTCGCTGTGGCTTTTTTTGGACGATATTTAATCGTAGAAAGAAGTTTTAGCAGAACGGTATCCAATTTTTATAAACCCGTACTCGCGGGAATTTTGGCTCTAACCGGATTTTTAATAGGGACTCCCTTTGCTTTATTGGACTGGAAAACATTTAGTCGTACCGATGGTCCGAAAGGAGCCTTTTGGCAACTCACAAATGTTGGAAAGTCATCGTTTTCAGAGCAGGTTTACAAATTTTTCCACGGCTTTATCGGAAAATTTGCTAATGATTGGGGGTATACGTTGGTGGCTTTGTTTGTAGTTGGTCTAATTTACTTTCTTTGGCTGTTTGCCACAAAGAAAATCAAATCTAAAGAAGCGGTAAATCTAGTGTTTCTCTATGTTCCGGCACTGTCTTTTCTGTTTTATGTTTCCGGCTTTTCCAAAAATCGCAGTCACTATTATATGATGGCATATCCTTTAGTTGCGCTGATTGTGGGGTGGGTTATCTCTGCCATATCTTCGCATATCTCCAAAAAAGCGTTATTTTTCGTCTTACTCGCGATTTTTATCCAGCCCTTTGTTATATCGGCGTACACTACTGCCAAGTTTGTTCGTACTGACTCACGCGTTTTAATGTATGAATGGTTTCTTGATCATAAGCAGTCGATTGGTATAGGAGCTCCCAATATTTATTACAGAGGGGATGATTTGGAGGTGATGTTTCTTGACTACCGCGGAGTTAGGAAAAAATACCGGGAAGGTATGGAGCTAATTCAGCCGTACATGGCGTTTTTCTATTGTACTTACGATTTTGAACCTTTCAGAGATATGGATTTGATTTATACTACTGATATGTCTTTTAGAAGAGGTCGCGAGATTTGCGTGTACCAAGATTTAGCCGATGATTTCCTAAATGATTAAGAAATTATTAACAAATCCTGTTTTTTCGGGAGTTTTTATAGTTACGCTGGGTAGCTTTATTGGTAGCATTTTCAGCTATTTATTACAGCTTTTCTTGGGAAGGTCGCTTAGCGTTGTAGATTTTGGAACATTTAGCACCTTATTGTCCCTCTCAGCCATATTAGGAGTTCTGGGAGCAGCATTTAGCAATTCCGTTGTAAAAAAGGTCACAGCTTTGAAGGCTCTTTGCGATTTTGAAACATTGACGGATCTATTTTGGAAGTTATCTTTTTGGTGCCTGCTTTTTGGCGCTTTTTTTGCCATTTTGCTGTTTTCGGCCAGACAGTTATTCGCGGATTTTTTTCACATTTCTGATACCCAAGCTCTTGTTGCCTTTTCCTTTTTTATGGGGCTTACATTTTTGGGTTCGTTGCCCAGGGCGTATTTGCAGGGATTGCTTAGATTTAAGGCGTTGGCTTTTTTTACAGTTGCTACTGCTTTTTTACGTCTCGCTTTTCCCGTGGGAGCAGTAATAAAGGGTTTCGGTGTAGACGGAGTCTTTGGAGGTATGGTCCTTGGGAGCTTATTATCTTATGTTGTTTCCTTCTTTCTTTTGAAGAAGAATTTTAGAGCTTGCGAGCGAAATGGAAATCTTTCCGAACATTACAGAACCATTTTAAACTTTATTGGCCCAATAATTTTTTTGCAAGTGGGTCTGACTTTGCTTAACAATTTAGATATTATTCTAGTGAAAAGGTTATTTGATCCGGAATCCGCAGGGATTTACGCGGGGGTTGTGACGGTGGGAAAAGTGCTTTTGTTTGGAGCCGGTTCGGTGTCAACAATCATGTTCCCCTTGGTCGCAGAAGCCTTCTCCAAAGGAGAGGATCCAAAAAAAGAGCTTAAAAAATTTCTCCCAATTCAATTATCGCTTGTTATTGCGGGATGCGCGGTTTTTGCTTTTTTCCCAAGATTGGTTACGGTTCTAATGTTTGGTGAAAAATATATTCCTGCTGTTCAGTACGTTCCGCTTTTTTCCGGTTTTGTAGCGCTGAACATCATGATTAACTTTTTCATTTTGTATTTTATGGCGGTGGAAAAGTTTAAAGTAGCTTATATTTTGGGATTAGGGGTTATGCTACAGGCTTTCCTGATTTGGATGTTCTCTGATTCGCTAAGCTCGGTGGTTTTCATTAATTTCTGTGTAGCAGGAGTTGTGTTAGGTGTGCTGGCAGTTTATTATAAGAGGGTTCGTTTGCAACCTGAGTCGCAGCAAATGCTATAAGAGGTTTGCGGTGATTGGGGCTTGACGATTATATAGGCAAAGTATTATTTTTTAGAAAGGAGTTTATTATGCCAGGACCTTTAAGTAGAAGGATTGCTGAAGCTTGACAGGAAGACAAGGATCTTGAGAAGAGGGCAGAAGAATTAGAACAGGGACAGCGGGAGAGATTAGAAAAAATGACTGACGAGGAAAGAGCTAAGTATGATATTAGGCCCGGGGAATCCCTTGACGAAAAGCGAGCGCGAGACGAGAGGGAAAATCCTTCGAAATAAGCTGACCCCTGACTTGTGTTAAAATTCACTAATGCTTGTATCAATAATAATTCCAGCTTACAAACAGGCCAAAAACATCCTTAAAGATGTTGCGCGGATTCACAGTATAATGCAGCAAACTCGTTGGGAGTTCGAAATTATTGTTGTTGACGATGGTTCTCCCGACGAAACCTTAAAAGAAGCCCAAAAATTTAAGAATGATAATTATAAGGTAGTGGGCTACAAAACTAATCGTGGGAAGGGTTACGCAGTCCGTTACGGAATGGCTCGCGCCAAAGGAGATTATATCGCCTTTATAGATGCAGGAATGGAAATTGACCCTAACGGAATTTCCATGATTTTGGAACACATGGAGTGGTATAACGCCGATATAGTGGTAGGTAGCAAGCGCCATCCGGCCTCTGAATCAAATTTTCCAACAATAAGGAAGATTTATAGTTGGGGATACCATTTGTTGGTTAGATTGCTTTTTAGAATACCTCTTAACGACACTCAAGCGGGTTTGAAGGTTTACAAAAGAAAGGTTTTGGAAGTAGTTTTGCCCCGTCTGGTGATTAAGCAGTTTGCCTTTGACATAGAGCTTTTGGCTGTCGCAAAATATTTGGGTTTTAGAAGAATATATGAAGCGCCCGTCAAGATTATATTACGCAACGTTGAGAGTAGCTTCAAGGGTTTCATGTTTTTAGATTCGTATATCCGTAGTATGCTGTGGGATACCGCCGCTGTTTTTTACAGAATGTATATTTTGCGTTATTACCATCCGGATAATAAGCCTAGGTGGGTGTACGATAAAGAGCTTGATATGCGGGTTAATACGGGTGCTTCGAACTAAAATTTATGCAACTTGTTTTGGACAGTCTCATCGTAAATTATCGTTTTTATGACAATTCTGCTACAGATAAATATCTGTTGATCCTGCCCGGTTGGATGTGCGCTTCAAGTGATTGGGTGGCTGTAGCAGAGGTTTTTAGCGAGAGCTATAAAGTGGTTGTTTTGGACTTTCCGGGGTTTGGCCTTTCTTCAAAACCTCCTTCCGATTACGATATTTACGACTATGTGGATTTTGTTCTTAAGTTTCTGGGTAAATTAGGAATAGAGAAGTGTGTCGTTCTTGGCCATTCATTTGGAGGAAGGGTGGGGACAATACTGGCCGCGAAGCATTCCGTGGTAGAAAAGTTAATTTTGGTTGATAGCGCCGGTATAGAACAGAAGAATCTTTCCGTTAGATTAAAGCAGAAGTTGTATTTTCTTCTAGAGCCCGGTATCAGACTATTACCTAAACCCATTATTTTTTTCTTACGCTCACTCTTTGGAAGTGACGATTATAAAGATGCTGATGGGATGCGCGAGGTTTTTGTTAAAATCGTTAATCAAGATTTGTTGCATCTTCTTCCCAAAATCAAAACCCCTACCTTGGTTATTTGGGGAGATAAAGATCCTCAATTAGACGTTGCTTACACAAAAATATATAAGTCACGGGTAAAAAACTCACTCGTTCGCATAGTTTGGGGAGCCGGACACAACCCTCACCTGGAAAAACCCGAGCGGTTTGTAGAGGTTTTGAAGGAACGGCTATGTTAAAAAAGTTGTTTCCCTACAAAATGCAATTACATATTTTTCAACTTGAAGGTTACGATATTCGCCGTTTTCTGGTATGGATATCTCATAATTTTCTTAAGAGATCTTATATTGAGAAAAAACCTTTAGTTCGGACTTCCAAAGTGCGATTTATCTCCGTTGGTGCTGTTATCTCCTTTATTGTTTTGGCGGCTGTCTTCGTCAAGTTACTTGGATATTTTGGACTTGTTTTAGCTCTTTTTTTGTCTACTCAGACATGGATGTTTATCATTATGGGCTTATTACTATTAAAACCGTATGAAGTTATCAACAAGTATCGTACCAAAAGAATCTCCAGAGCTAAAATCCGGTCTTTGAAAACCAAAGGATTAAAAGTTATCGGAATCACCGGATCGTACGGAAAAACCAGCGTTAAAGAATTCTTGTATCAGATTTTAAGGGGGTCTTTTAAGGTGCTAAGAACTCCTGAAAGCTATAATACTTTGTTTGGTGTAGCTAAAGTTGTTGATTACGAATTAGATGAATATTACGACTTTTTTATTTGCGAGATGGGGGCTTATAAAATTGGTGAAATAAGGGAATTGTGTGAAACATTTTGTCCGGACCACGCAATTTTGACGGGTATAAACGAGCAACATATTGAACGATTCGGAAAGATCGAAAATACTATTCGGGCTAAGTTTGAGATTATGCAGTATTTGGATTCTAGCGGTGTGGGGCTTGTAAGCGGTGCGAATGAACTTGTAATGGAAAACTTTAGAAAATATAAGGAAAACGCTGTTGTTTACGGTGCTTCCGGTAAAGACTATTACATTAAAGATGTTGTTACAAACAGAACAGGAAGTTATTTTGAACTTGTTTTGGCGGGAAAATCTTTCACTGCTACCACTTCTCTTGTTGGGAATAGTAACCTCGAAAATATTTTAGCAACAGCTTCCATGGCTTGTTTGTTAGGGGTTACTCCGGAAAAGATAATCCTTGGGATAGAGCAATTACAACCCGTGCCGCATAGATTAGAAATTAAATCCACAGAGAATGGCCTGACTGTAATAGATGATTCCTACAACAGCAATATTACAGGTTTTAAAGTAGCCTTGGATTTACTCGAATCCTTTGAGGATATGGAAAAGATACTCGTGACCCCCGGAATTGTTGAACTGGGGGACAAAACTTACGATACCCATATTGACTTAGGTTCCAAGGCAAATAAGATATGCGATAAAGTCTTACTAGTAGGAAAAAGTGACAGAACTATAGCTTTGCAGGAAGGCATAGATTGCAAGGAGAAGGTTGTATTTATAGATTCATTAATGGAGATGCCCTTCCACATTGAAAATCCACAGAATTCCGTTGTACTTATAGAAAACGATCTAACCGAAAATTATTAGACCCTATATCGTACTTTAATTCAATTTGGGTGTTTTCAATCCGATTTCGTAATCTTTTAATATGTTGGATTCAAATGTGTGAATATTTTTGTTTTTTTGACCAAACCTTTTCTCCGCTAGCTCTATCAATTTTGAAGTCATTTCCTTGAAGGATATTCCGCCGGCTTCCCACAGGTAGAAGGCCATACTTCCCGGAATGGTGTTTATTTCTATAACAAAAACCTCTAATGGATTTTCTTTGATTAGAAAGTCTACACGTACTAAGCCAAAGCAGTTTAGGGAGTTAAATACTTTTTTGGCCGTATAATTTATAAGTTTCTTTGCTTCAGGACTCAATTTTGCAGGTATTTCTCGTTTGGTGGAGGCCATTCCTTGTGACTGCCCACTTCCCCCCTTGTATTTATCTTCATAGGTTAAAAAATCCCCTTTGTGGAAGACTTCTTCGCACTCGGATACCAGCAATTCACTGCCCATATTTCCAATTACGGAGACATTTATTTCCCGCGCGTTTTCTATCTCTTTTTCCACAATTATTTTATGATCAAATAGTGCAGCAAG
>CAZNJL010000013.1:0-2603 GCA_964573325.1 uncultured Candidatus Saccharibacteria bacterium
TGCTACCTTTTTTAGAGTTTTGGTGAGCATCCTGCCGCATTACAAGTCTTTTAATGCTTCGCCTAGTGCCTTTTTAATGCTTTCTTTATCAAGTTTATACTTTTTCTTTAAATCATCATAGGAGCCCGATTCCCCAAACGAGTCTCGCATTCCCAACCTGGTTACTCTCTTTTCACCTTGTTCTGCTAATATTTCGCAAATCAGACTTCCAAATCCGGCACTAATCTGATGTTCTTCCAGCGTAAATATTTTAATTATACCTTCCAATTCTTTTAACAGGTTTTCCGTGTTTAGGGGTTTTATCGTGGGACAATTAATTACCTTTATTGCCCGCCCGTATTTTTGGTTAATTTCTTGGGCTGCCGCTAATCCTTCGCATAAAATAGGACCTGTACCAATCAGCGCTACCTTGTTGCCTTCTTCCAAAACCTTGATATTGCCCAATTCAAATTTTGTTTGTGGACCGGTCACCAAAGGAGTTCCTGCTCTTCCTAATCTGATATAAACCGGTCCCTGTATCAAAAAAGCTTCTTTGACTACCTTTTTTGTTTCGTAGTAGTCACAGGGGGAGAGAACAGTCATATTAGGCAGGACTCTGGTTAACGCAATGTCCTCTAGTGCCTGATGTGTCGCCCCATCCTCACTGGCAGATAGGCCGGTGTGTGTAGCCACTATTTTGACGTTGACATTGTTGTAGCAAATTCCGATACGGATTTGGTCCCAATTTCTTCCGGGGGAAAATACCCCAAATGAAGCGATTATTGGTGTTTTTCCTGCTAAGGCTAGCCCAACCGCAACCGAGGCCATGTTTTGTTCCGCCACTCCAACTTCTATAAATCTGTCCGGAAATTTTTTTGCAAACAGCAAAATTCTTGTTGACTCTGCCAGGTCTGCCGAAACCACAACTATATTTGGGTTTTCCTTGCCTAATTCCACAAGAGCCTCGCCAAAGGCATTTCTTGTTGATTTTAAATCAGTATCTGTATTTAGCATGGGCAGTAATTTTTTAACTATTCTCTATCGACTTCCAAGGATTTTTCCAACATTAGCTCGGAATCTTTCATCTCTTCAGCTCCAACCACTTCCTGTGAGAACAGGAAATAACCTGTCCCAATAACAAGTAACAGGATTAAGATAATGGGTATCGCGTTCATATAGTTTTTTAATTTATGCATAGAGTTCCTTTAGTAATTTTTTAATTTGTGCTTTGGCTTCGTAGTATTCCTCTTTTGAAGGTGTTTTTCCGTGCCAGGCCGGATCGTTTTCCATAAAATCTACCCCCTTGCCCGGAGTTGTGTGGGCTATTATAGCAGTTGGCCGTTGTAAAATCCTCTTTGCCATAGAAAACGCACTTTGTATCTCCATTATGTCATGACCGTCTACTTCCAGGACGTACCAATTAAAACTTTCCAACTTTTCTCGTAAATGTTCCAAAGGCATAATTTCATGCGTAAACCCACCTATCTGAATATTATTGCGATCAACAATCCATAAAAGGTTGTCTAAATTGTATTTTGCTGCGAGCATCACCGCCTCCCATGTTTGCCCTTCGTTTAGCTCGCCATCACTGGTCATACAGTAAGTTCGGGTATTTGTTTTATCCACTTTAACAGCTAATGCTATCCCAACAGCTATAGATAGCCCTTGGCCAAGAGATCCTCCTGTCGTTTCCACGCCCGGTATTTTTCGATCCGGATGCCCTTGCAATAGCGAATCTATTTTTCGCAGTTTGCTTAATTCCTCCAAAGGAAAGAAACCTCTTTTAGCCAGAGTGGCGTACAAAAGAGGACAAATATGTCCGTTTGAAAGAATAAATCTATCTCGTCCGGAGTCATCAGGTTTTTTTGAATCGTTTTTAAGTTCGGAAAAGTATAGTGTTGCAAAAATCTCAGCGGTCCCCAGTGAACCTGCAGAGTGCCCGGAACCGGCATTGTAGAGCATTTCCAGTACATCTAGCCTTAATTCGTGCGCTATTATTTGAAGTTCTTTTATACTTTTTGGCGGTAATGGGTCGCAGGGCATTACGTACAGTATACAGCTTTCTATTTGTTGCTTTCCGGATCTTTAATATATGCCAGCACTTCCTCGGGAGTTTCGCAAATCTTTAGTAGTTCAACCTCTCCCGGACGCATGAGCATATTCTTTATTATTGCCTCCAAGATTTCTTTCCAGAAGGAACCAAACAAGATTATCGGTTTATGATTTCCCTCATGGATGCGGGAGCTAGCCCAACTCATGCCCAGCTCGCTGATGGTCCCGGTGCTTCCGTTAAAAACTATGTGCGCGTCGCTGTTTTGTAGCATAACTTTTGTTCGGTCAAAATAATCCAGGGTTATTATTTCTTCATCAAAAGGATTTTCGGGATCTACTCCTTCGTAGTTGCTTTTGCCTTTGTTCGGATGATAAGTTATGACCAGTACGTTTTTTCCACCTGCCTTTGCTCCCATTGTAGCAGCGCGCATGACACCCGGGCCGCCTCCGTTAATAATTTCGTACCCATTTTCCGCCAGTATTTTTGCTGTGTCAAAGGCATCTTTAAAAACTTCTGAGTCATTTTCCCAAGACGCTCCGCCTAGGAAAGCGATACTTTTAATTTTGTTCAT
>CAZNJL010000013.1:2703-12830 GCA_964573325.1 uncultured Candidatus Saccharibacteria bacterium
AGTCATTTTCCCAAGACGCTCCGCCTAGGAAAGCGATACTTTTAATTTTGTTCATTTTGCATCCTTTCAAAATTTTGTAATGCCTGTAAAGGTGATTCTGCCTTGAATACGGCAGATCCAATTACAACATCATCTGCACCTGTTTTCAAGACCTTAAGTATGTTTGTCTCGTCTACGCCACCGTCAACCTGGATTTTCAGCCAAGGGCATTTTTGCTTAGAGGCTCTTATTTTCTGCAGGATCGCCTTGTCAAATTCTCTGCCCTGTTTCCCCGGAGTTACGGCCATAAGTTGTAAAAAATCCAGTAGCTCGGCGTATGGTTTTATCGTGTCTAGCGATGTTTCGGGGTTTAGGGAAAGACCTGCTAAATATCCATTATCCTTGGCCTTGTTTAACCACTTTGTGATATCAATTTCCGTATCAGCCTTTCCACAGGCAATTACTTCTATTTGAGTACATATTTTTTTGATTTTCTTGGAGGGTAGCAGGTATGCAAAAGGATCTTGAACCATCAAATGGATGTCGTATTGCGCGGGTGTATCTATTTGCAGGACTTTTTCTAGGTTAAGATAGCTTATGCCGTTAACCAAAACTCCGTCGGCAAAATCTATTTGAATTAAACTAGCCGCAGACTCTATTTGGCGAATTCGCGATTCTATTTTTTCTAACGAATTTTCTAAAATGCCCGGAATAATCATTGTGATTGTGGTTGTGATCGCAATTGTGAAAGTGAAAACTCTTCAATTTGCTTTAATCTTCTTTTGTGGCGCTCTTCTTCTTGGAATTCGGTTTCCAACCATTTTCTAGCTATTAAAACGGCTTTCTCTTTGGATATAAATTCAGCCGGAAGGGTTAGAACATTTGTATTATCGTCATGCCTGTGAGATTCCGCGTGTTCCGGAGTCCAAGATAGGCCGGCCCTGACATTTTTAAATCGGTTGGCGAATATGGTCACGCCTACTCCGTTTTTGCAGATTAGAATTCCTTTGGAGGCGGGGTCTGCCGAAACATTTTTTAGCGCCCCTTGGGTGGTTAGGGGATAGTCGTCTGATGAGTCGTATTCTTTTGGTCCCGAGTTAATTAGTTCGTAGCCACTCATACCACCGTCACCGCTTCTGCTGGAATTTTGCAGTTCATTAATTAAAAAGTTCTTTAGTTTAAATCCTGCGTGATCAGATGCTATATATACTTTCATAGATTCTATTTTAACAGTCTCCGGCTTTTTAAGTAGTGTGATTTCTTATTTTAATAAATCCTAACAAGCTAGCAATTGCAATTCCGACAGAAATAGCTTGTGCTACATTTACTCCATGTAACGTCCAGCTACCAATTCTCAAAAACTCCAAAAAGAAGCGGATTAAAGCATAAGATCCTATGTAAAGAAGGAAAATAGCCCCTTTGGGTAAAGATTTAACCCTTTTATACAGAAAAAGCATTAACAAAAATAAAAGACCGCACAAAACCGACTCGTACAAAAACAATGGGTGGCGCTTTTCTCCATTAATCCACCATCCCCAAGGAAGTGCAGTTTTTACACCGTATAACTCGCGATTAAAATAATTTCCCCAACGGCCTATCGCTTGCGCCAAAGGAATTCCCAAGATAAGAGAGTTTAGCCACTTCGCGACTTTCTCGCCATGTATTTTTAAGACAATATAGGCCGCAAGTGTGCCTCCGATTAGCCCACCGTAAATACCCAAACCACCTCTCCAAATCGCTAGTGCCAAAAAAGGGTTAGTTAAATAATATTCCCAGTAGTGCAAGACATGATAAAACCTGGCCCCGACAACTCCTCCAATAATTGCCCAGTTAACAGTTTTATAGAAGATAGCAGTATTTAGCTGTTCTCTTTTTACTGCCCATTCGGACAGTAAAAAAGCGCTTATTCCTCCTATACTAATTAATAAGCCGTACACAGGTAGAATTAAAACTTAAAAGAACTGTAGAATAACGAAAAATATTAATAGGCTAATTCCCATATAAACCTTAACACCTTTTTTTGAAGGCTTTTCCTTAAGCATCCAGAACCAATCATCTGTTTTTTCCGTCTGGTACGCCTCAGCTAGGCGATAAAAAGAGTTTGCAAATGTGGCGATAACCAGTGTTTTCATGAAAATGTTAATTGGCGAAAAGACCATAAAAAATGTCAGTAGACCAAGGACTACTTGGAAAAGCACGCTTTGCAGGGTTTTTTCTTTAATTTCGTCTTTGTGGTAGTAAATATAGGAAATAGCGCCTGTGTAATCCTTGTGCCTCAAATAACCTTTTAAGGTTATCGCAAAGTCGGTGTCAATGTCAGTGAAAAAGGCGTAAATGAAATAATCCAAGTCCAGAACGAATACCGCCAGTAAGCACGCCAAAACCATTTGGGCTATTGTGAAGGGGTTCCTCGGTACCAGTAAAGCCATTAATGTTATGAAAACCGTCAAAGACACTAGTATAGGCAGTTTATATAGTTCTGTTAGCTTTTTAATTGCTTTCATCTTGGCCTTCCTTTTTTAACTTCCTTAATTCTGTTAATTTCCACATGAAAAGTCTTCCCTTTGTGGTAGCGTTTTCCGACCTCATAACAAATTCCCGTACTTGATCTAGCAGATTCCGATCTTCTTCTTTGGCCAGTTTAATGTATAAGGAGCGGTGCTTCTCGTCCCCAAGATCTTCGGCCAGTCTGTTGCCGTAAGCCTGGTGCTCATAAACATTTCTGCGATCAGCTTTAATGTTTTTACTTTTCAATATATCCGACAAGGCCTTCATTTCTCCGCCTGCTCTTTCGCAATCCTTCCAATTATGGGGAGCTCCACCAGCTCTTTATTATAGGTTTTCCATATAAGGTACAGCCATAATCCGGCTAACATTAGGTTTACCAGGGGAGAGAGGAAGAGACCAACAAGTAAGATTTTTACCGCGTTGACCATGCTTATTAAAGCAAAAGCCACTATCCAGAAAAATATGGATTGAAAGGCGTGGAACCTTGTAATTCTGTTTTCTTTTTCTACTAAGAGTACCGCAATTCCTATGAGGGGAAGGTAGCACAGAGCGGATTCTATGTGTGGTTCTATGTTGTAAGGTTTTGTAGAATTTTGATCGGTCATTGTTACCTTAAATAGTACATTTTTGGGTAAAGATGCGCAACTGATTGGGTTTTTTAATCTTCTTTTATTTTTTTCCGTAAAGTTACTTAAGCTCGTATCTAGATAATTTGGTACTCCCGTTTTTTGCGACGATTCCCGCTTCTACAAGCCTTTTTAATTCTCTCAAGACGGTATCTTCCGATATGTCAGGGAAAATTCTCGGGAAGTCTTTGTTTTGAATTAGACCATAGTCCTGTAGGTAAGCTAAAATTCGTTCCTGTCTTCCGGATAGTTTGGCAGTTCCAGTAACTCTCGCGATCTTTGAGTCTTTAGCAAGCAGTAGAATTTGCTCTTTTGCGTTGGAAGCCTCCCGCGCCATAGCGTCGGTATAAAAGTCTATCCAAGCGGTTAAATCGTTTTCTTTGGTAATGGTTTCTAGAGCGTACTTATATTCCGGAAGGTCTTTTGCGTAGGCCATCTCTAATCGGCAGAAGTCGTTTATCGTGTACTCGTGCGCTTTGAGTATTTGATAGGCCAAAAGATTACTCATTAATTCGTTATACATTCGGAATGGCTCTATTTCCATTATTCTTCCTTTTACTATTGCGGTTTTTATTATCGGGTGAGTCTCTTTTCCATCCAGACTGTTCATCCAATCCAGTAGACCATTTACTTCGGACAGTATTTCTTCCGGAGGGGTTTTATTTTCTAAGGTCATTTCACGATACATTTGAAGAGATGATCCTTCGCTTATTTCAATCAAGGCCCTGTAGAGATCTTCAACATCTTTTTCGTCTATCTCGTAGTTCTGAGAGCCAATACGAACAATATCTATACTCGTTAATATACTTTGCACTAGTCTTGCGGGATTCTCGGCTATTTTGTCCACTACTTTTCGGATTTCAGTTAGGTCTTCTTTTATTCCCAAAATGTTTAGATTACTTTTAATAAACTGAACTTTCGCTTCTTTTTGCTGATTCTTTTCCCAGGAAGGAAGGATGATTTTTGCTTGCGCTGTGGCTCGCACAAATTCTATTACTGCAATATTTGTTAAAATTCCATTGGTTATGGTGTATTCGGGAATGTACATTTAAATTAATTCTTGCATATTTCCCGCAAAATGAGAAATACGCTCCGTTTGCTCGATATATTTGTCTTTATTAAGGGATAATTGGCCTAGTTTAGAAATATTGTATTTATATTTTTAAGTCCCGCGGGAATTTCCGTTGCGGTCAGTATGGTCTGCTGATCTTGCACGATTTCTTCCATAGCGGAACGATGGTTTTTATCTAATTCAGAAAATACATCGTCTAACAAGAGTACAGGCTTTTCTCCCAAGGAATATCCCAAGAACTTTAACTCGCACATTTTTAGGCTAACGATCAGCGTTCTTTGCTGTCCTCTGGAAAAGAACCTGCCCATGTTTAATTCTTTACCTTTGTAGTCCGTTACAAAAGCAAAATCGTCTCGGTGGGGGCCGATTAATGTAGTACATGCGGCAATTTCTTTTGGTTGGTACTCGGTCAATCTTTCGGGTGTGATTTGGTTTTCAATATATTGAATCTTTGCTCTAAGATTGGGCTCTATTTGTTCTATTTTGTTATTTATATTATCGTTTAGGTGCTTAAAAAGCTTTTTTCTTTCGTTTTGAATATAGTGACCTGCTTCCAGTATTTTGTCGTTCCAGTATTTAAGTTGCATATATCCTTGGGAGGTTTCCCTTATGGTTTCTAATACTTTGTTTCTCTGTCTACGGGCTTTAGTGTACTCGCTGTTTAGCTTATTATATTTCCGATCGCTTTGGGACAATATGTTATCTATAAAGCGCCTTCTATCAGAGGGGCCGTTTGCAAGTAGACTCATGTCTAGGGGAGAGAAGAGTACAGTGTTTGTAATCTCTGCCAAAGCCCTCACGCGGGCACTCTTCCCATTAATTTTTATGGTTTTTGTGGCACCGTTGGGTATTCGGAGGCTTCTTTCTATTGAGATGCCGATTTTTGTCTCTCCTTTGCCGGTGATCGCCGCTTTAACAGTAGTTTTACTCGCGTTGTGGTTTATAGCGTCTTGATCAAATTCCGCACGAAAAGGTTTCCCCGTTGCGATTAGGTTAAGAGCTTCCATAATGTTAGTTTTACCGGACCCATTTTGGCCGATAATTAAGGTTATATTTTCGGGAAAATCCAAGAGTATGTGTTTGTGGTTTCTATAATTTGTTAGTTCTGCCTGGTTTATTTTCATAGAAATGGGGGATTATCGAAATTAGTTTTTTGGCAATTGGGGCAGAAGTAGGTGTTCCTGCCTCCGATCTTTTTTTGAATTGTTAGGTTTTTGCATACCGAGCAAGTCTTTTTTCCGTATATTCTGAAGTTTTGCTGTTGGTGTCCTTTTTTACCAAAAATATCTACGAACATTTCATCGTCTAAGGTTGAGCCACGATTTTGTATCCCTTCGTTAGTCGCTTCTTTAATAGCGTTCAAGAGATCTGATAATTTATCCGCCGGAATTGCATTAGTCCTGGCTTCCGGTTGTATTCCCGCTATAAAAAGAGCTTCTGTCGCATAAATATTACCCAATCCGCCTATTTTCTCTTGTTTCATAAGAAGATTCTTAATTGAAGTGTTTTTAGATTTAACGATTTCTTCAAATTTTTCCAAAGTAAGACCCGGTTCAATAGGAGAGGGGCCGTATTTTGCAGCGAGATTGTTAAACTCCGTTTTATTTAGCAGACTAACTTTACCAAATTTTCTGGTGTCTCTAAGGGCTATCCAGAAAGTCTTTTTTGGAGTCTCTATTTTTAGACATAATCTTTCTTGGGGTAGAGGTTTTGCTGATTTTTTTGCTAAAACCTGTCCCGTCATTCTTAGGTGGATATTTAGATATTTCTTTTGATTAAGCTCAATAACAATGTTTTTTGCAACCTGAAAAACATCTTGTATTAATGCATTTTTTACCTCTTTTATAAAAGTAACGTTATCGGGATAAACGCTGTAGCCCGGCTCTATAGTAACTGATTTAATTTGACCATTTCGCAGTATTTTACGAAGGTCTTGCGTAACAATGTAAACCTCAGGAAATTCCGGCATGCTCACTCCATTTTTCTTTTACAAACTCTATAAATTCCTTTTGGAATTTTTCTTTTGTGTACGAACTGGAGTGTCTCTTAATTCTTTCGGGGTCAAATTTTTCCGCGTCTATTTGGTTATTAAAGTCTTTTACGCTGTTTATGAAGTCCTCCAGACGAAGTGATTCAAAAAACATTCCGGTAACCCCCTCCTGTATTGTTTCGGTTACTCCGCCGGATCTGTGGGCTAAGACAGGCTTTCCGTGCGCCATAGCTTCCAGGGGGACTATACCCCAATCTTCCTCTACAACAGGAAAAATTAATCCCTTACAGTTGGCCAGTATGTGGTCTTTTGTTTCATCGGTGACTCTTCCCAGGATTTTTACATTGCTGTTAGCCATTTTTCTCAAGCTTTTCTCTTCAGATCCTGTTCCTAGGACCGTTAATTCCCAGCCCAGTACATTAAAAGCCTGTATCAACAGATCCACATTTTTATAAGAAGCAAGTCTCCCGAGAGAACAGAAATAGGGTTTTTGGATAACATCTTTATTCGTTGTGGCTCTTATTGTTGCGACAGTAGGAGGATTTATTATTTTCGCATCCCGTCCATAGAATTTTTTGACTCTCTTTCTTGTTGTTTCCGAATTTGTGATTAAAAAATCGGGTCTTTGCGCCGCACAATAATCCCAGATTCTCAAAAAGTGGTCTAGGATGGCCACTATTGGTCGGTAGTACCATTTAAATCTTGCAGGACTTTCTACGGAATACTTGTACAAAAAACGCGGAGGAGTATGAATATAGCTGATATGCAGTTGGTCCGGTTTTGTCAGAACGCCTTTAGCCCAGCAGGAAGAGTCGGAAATTACTAAGTCGTATTTATTAAGATCAAAATTTTCAAAGACAAGAGGCATTAGGAATGACAGGTGTTTGGAGAACAACCTAGTTAGGGGGTTTTTTGCACTTATCACTCTCCTTTTGTTTATGGCCTCAGGCAGCCCTTTTTGGGAGTAAATTCCCGTGTATATGGGTGCTTCCGGGAATAGTTCTAGTATGGCCTCCAGAGTTCTTTCCGCACCTCCGTACTGTAGAAGATAGTCATGAATGATTGCCACTTTGGGATTTTTGCTGATTTCCATAAGCAGATTATATCAGGAAGGTTCGGAAGGTGTTGCCCATCGGCTTGGTAGGTAGTAAAATAGAATTGGTTTAATGGGATCGGGGGCGGGGTTTCGCATAATAACCAGTTAGGGGGGGGGATAATAGGATTTCCTTTTGGCTAATTGCCTAACAAATCAAATATGACGATCAAAATTAAAGACACAAAATATCTTGCTCGCGATACGATAGCGACACAGCTTGAAGTTAGTAAGACCGATGGTAGTTACCTTTTTGATATTAATGGTAAGAAATATGTAGACTTTGTTATGGGTTGGTGTGTAGGAAATGTTGGTTGGGGAAACAAACAGATTATAGACAGAATACGTAAGTTTTGCGGCCCAAACTATGTCACCCCTGATTTATTATACAAACCTTGGGCTGATTTGGCCGAAAAATTGGCAAAAATTACACCCAATAAATTAACCAAATGCTTTAGGGCAACAGGCGGCACGGAAGCTGTTGAAATCGCCATGCAAGCGGCAATGTCGTACACCAAAAGGACCAAGTTCATTTCCATACAGGATAGTTATCACGGTCATTCAATCGGGACCATGAGTCTGGGTTTAGAGGAATTTAGAGATTGGTATAAAAATCTTTTACCGAACTGTAACAAAGTATCACCACCACTAAATAGGGAAGCAGCCAAAAAAGTTGAAGCTTTATTAAGAAACGGTGATGTCGCTGCTTACATTTCCGAACCCATTATATGCAATCTTGGTGTCGAAATTCCTACCCAAGAATATTACGATATAGTTCAAAAAGCGTGCAAAAAATATAAAACACTTTTTGTTATGGATGAGGTAGCAACTGGCTTCGGTCGTACAGGAAAGCTTTTTGCTTCAGAACATTACGGACTTGAGCCCGATATTATTTGTCTTGCAAAAGGATTAACCGGTGGATACGGTGTCTTAGGGGCAACCGTTACCACAGAAGAAGTGGCTAACTCAATGAAATATGAATTTAGCTTTTACTCAACATTTGGGTGGCAACCATTAAATGTAGAGGCGACCCTAGCTAACCTCGATTACTGGCAAAACAATAAAACTAAACTTTTGCAGAATGTGGAAGTAATGAGCAAATTATTTAAGAAACGTCTAGACTCAATAAAGTTTGCTTGTAGGGCTCAAGTCAACATAAAAGGCTTAGCCATAGGTGTTAAATTCGATAAGAAAGGATACTCATACAAGGTTGCGCAAAAAGCTTTCAAAAACCAACTCTTGGTTTCAGCACTTGACGCGTACGCTATTGTCATATTCCCGTCATTAAGCATTGATAAAGATACAGCTAATCAAGGCTTGGATATACTTGAAAAATCGATATAGAAAGAAAAATGCTGTTACTTTACTTCCTCGTCTTATCTAGGACTCGTTATGTTTTCGTTCAATTGATCTATAATTTCCAACTTTCCCCAGGCTTCTTAACTCAGTCGGTGGGGTTTTTCACTGGCCGTATCTCAGTTTGAGATTATACCGTTTTGTTGTAAAATAGAATTGGTCTAGCGATTGGGAGGATTAGTTTTTGTATGATAACTAGTTATCTGTCATTTTGAAGACCTGGAGGAAAAATTTTTTTAGCTTTTTAGCATCATGGATAGTCCTGAAAATCAATTAAATCAACAACAATTAGAATCGCTTATTTCATTAGCCGAAGCGGACACAGATGAAGGTTGGGCTCAAGTTGATCTCATATTACCTCAAATTTGCAACGATCCTAGCGTTTTATCTTGGGCTAGAGATAGTACAACTAATGAATCGAGTGGGTTGCGTGACTTGTCAGCATCAATACTAGAAGCCTCAGATACGCCGTTAATCCAAGATGATATCAATAAACTCGAGCTTTTGATGGGAGATGAATCCTACCCCGGGTTTAGAGCGGCTTGTGCTTTGGCAAAAAGAATAAGTCAGGAAGAAATCGTTGCTATAAAGGATCTCATAGAGGAAAAGTTAAAACTTTTTGTTGATGATGAAGATGCTGGTGTGTCAGAAATAGCGAGAGAGTATTTAGGAACTCTTAGTGAATAAATAAAACAGGAGTGGCTTATAGAACATTAAGTACTTATGAATGTTGTGTGAAACGCGATTTTTTTATTACTATTTAAATTACGGCCACGGAAGATTTAGGCTTACCTTTTGGCCGTTTCTGCGAAATTCGTTTTACTTTCTCTCCCAAACCGAGTTATCCTATGTATATGGAAATAATAAGTCGCGGATCTATCCTGTGGATGTACCTAGAATCCGACATAAAAGGCCTAATTACAGATGGCGAAAAGCTTTTGGACTTGGTTAGGGAAGAGGACAAGGAAGTGTCCGATTTCTCATACCTGGTTTTTCCTTTCTCCAAAGCTTACGAGGGTTTTCTGAAAAAGTTGTTTATGGATATGGGGGTTATTGATGAGAAGGACTATTACGGTGATGATGTTAGAATAGGGAGAATTCTAAGCCCGAATTATCGTAAAGAAAATGCTGGTTTTTTTAATAAGATATGTCTTAAGAATTCCGGAAAGGGCGAGGATTTGGCCGATAAGTTGTGGGCTTCGTGGCATAAAGGAAGAAATAGGGTTTTTCATTATTTTCCTCATAATTTTAGGCGCTTAACTTACTTGGAGGCACTGGATATTATCAGAGAGTTGGCTGGTATGATGGGCGAAGCAGTTCTAGAGTGTCGGGTTGAGTAGCTTTCACAACTTAAGCGATGTAAGCTTTTTCGCGATATAATGCCTTGTAATGGCAAAAGATTTAGATTTCAGTAAAAACGATAGAGTCGCCAAAAAGCGTAGAGTTGCCGTTGGTCTTAGCGGAGGCGTAGATTCCGCGGTTTCTGCCGCCCTGCTAAAAGAG
>CAZNJL010000014.1:0-12558 GCA_964573325.1 uncultured Candidatus Saccharibacteria bacterium
AGAAACCTTCATTTACTTCCGCTAGACATAAATAGCATAAAAGAACTGGTCCAAGAATCAAAAATATACTCAGTTTTAAAAGGTAGTGAGAACGAACCTCCCTACGCATTGGATAAGCTTTATGAGTTGATTTTTATTCTGACCAAGGTTTTTGAATCAGCTCCCGAGATTCAGGAAATAGAAATTAATCCGGTAATTATTTCTCTAAACGATGTGTGGGCTGTTGATACAAAGGTTATTTTAGAACCAAACAAACCAAAACTCATTGGTCCTAAGTTTAGTATAGCAACAACTCTCACGGCCGAACTTTTGGCCG
This sequence comes from uncultured Candidatus Saccharibacteria bacterium, assembly GCA_964573325.1. Lineage (GTDB taxonomy): Bacteria > Patescibacteriota > WWE3 > UBA101185 > UBA10185 > JAGPFW01. The sequence continues at coordinate 317 of CAZNJL010000014.1, forward strand.
GAAAGATCAGATACTTTGAGTTTGAAACAGAACAGCCTTTTCTTTTTCAACCGGGGCAGTATATAAGTGTAAAAGTTTCTTCAACAAGAATAAATTGTTACTCAATTGCGGGACAGACTTCTCCATCCAAATTTAACCTTCTTGTTGATACTACTCCCGGCGGTCCGGGATCAAAGTTTTTTGAAGCTCTAAAAGCAAACGATAAGATTACCTATCTTGGGCCTTTCGGAACATTTACCTTGAAACCCGACGATGGTGCCGAGACCCTGCTTTTTTTGGCAACCGGTTGTGGTGTAGCGCCGATGAAATCTATGATTGAGCATTTGCTTAATGTTAAAATAACAAAGGAAAACATAGTTTTGTATATCGGCCTGAATAATTACGAAGATATATTTATGAAAGATTATTTTGATTCACTTTCCGGTAAATTTTCTAATTTTAAATATAAAGTTGCGATATATAATAAATCTGATAGATGGAGTGGTCCCACAGGATTTATTACAACCTTGATAAAAGACGATTTTCCGGACGCAAGCAAATGTTCGGCGTACATGTGTGGTAATAAATTTATGATTAGCGATGCAACAAAGGTCCTTGTAGATAACGGATGCCCTACCCAAAGGATTTATTTCGAAAAAATATGAAATCAGAAGCTGAACTAAAAGTTTTATCGGTGAAAATTGGCGGAGAAGCAGGTCAGGGAGTTAAGTCCTTCGGTTTAATTTTGGCAAAATTGGCTGTGAGATCCGGATATCATGTGTACAACCATATAGAATTTCCCTCGCTTATAAGAGGAGGCCACAATGTTATGCAGGTTAACATTTCAAAAGACGCAGTCACTTCTCCAAGAAAAGTTAATGATATTCTCGTGGCCCTGAATCAGGACACAATAGATAAGCATTACTCGGAATTTACAGAGGAGTCCGGGTTACTTTTTGATTCGGGGGGAAAAACAGATACATCTAAAGTACCTCAAAAAGTAAATTTATTTGGTATACCTCTTTCGCAACTAGCCGAGGAAGCGGGAAATCCCGGCTTATCGGTAAAAAAAGATTTGCTCATTAATACTGTCGCACTGGGTGCTGTTATTTCTATTCTCGGAGGGAGTATGGCGATTTTGACAGAGCTTATTTCCGAGGAATTTGGAAATAAAGGCGAGGTGGTGGTACAAAGCAATCTGTCCGCAGCGGAAAATGGTTTTAATTATATTTCAAGTCATTATAAAAAATATTTAAAACAGGATTTGAAATCGTCGGATACACTTAATACTTTTGTTCCATATATGGTTGTAAATGGAAACGAGGCCGTAGCTTTGGGAGCTATTTCGGCAGGACTTCAATATGCTGCAATTTACCCAATGTCTCCCATATCCAATATTTTGCATGTTTTAGCAGAAAACCAGGAAAAGTTTGGATTTGTTTATAAACAGCCCGAAGATGAGATTTCGGCGATAAACATGGCTATTGGAGCATCATATGCGGGAGCAAGATCAATGGTAGCTACGTCCGGCGGAGGGTTTTGTCTAATGACAGAAAGCTACGGACTTGCAGGAATGACCGAAACCCCTCTTGTCATAATTGATGGGATGCGCCCGGGCCCCGCTACAGGATTGCCCACTTGGAGCGATCAGGGCGACCTACAAATGATATTGAACGCCCACCAAGGTGACTTTCCCAGAATAGTTCTTGCCGCGGGAGACGCGAAAGAGGCTTTTGATCTTACTATGCAAGCATTTAACTTGGCTGATAAATATCAAACACCTGTGGTTTTAATTATTGATAAAGACATTTGTGAAAACGATCAGAGCTTTCAATTTTTTGACTTTTCTGGTTACAAAATAGATCGTGGAAAATTTTCTTCCGAATTTCTATTTGAATATCAAAGATATAAATATAGTGATGACGGAATATCCCAAAGGACTGCGCCGGGTACCGGCAATTATTTTTGCGCAAATTCCGACGAGCATGACCAAATAGGCTACTCTACGGAAAATGCCGAAATAAGAAATAAAATGATGGATAAGAGAATGACAAAATTAAAAACCTGTGAAGAACAGGATATGGAAGCACCTCAATTATATGGTCCGGAAAATGCCGATATAACTATCATATCGTGGGGAAGCAATAAAGGTAGCGTACTCCAAGCTCTAAAGGCTCTAAAAAACGTAAACTATATACATATAGCCTGGGTAAGCCCATTCCCGGCTGAAGCGTTAATTAAAATGGTGTCAAAATCAAAATATGTCCTAAACATCGAAAGTAACTACACGGGCCATATGGCAAGACTTATCAGAGAAAAAACAAAAATAGAAATTAACGACAGTCTTTTAAAATACGACGGCAGACAGATTTATCCGGAGGAAATTGTAGAAAAAATTAATACGTTAAAGAAAAACAGCGTGTTTGCAAAAGGAGGTAAAAAGTGATAAAGATATCCGATTTTCAAACACCAAATTTCCCGACCTGGTGCCCCGGCTGTGGTAACCTTAATATCTGGGGAAGCTTTGAGAAAGCCGCTGTTCAGGAAGGCTGGGACAATTATAACAGCGTTATCGTTGCCGGCATAGGTTGTCACAGTCACATAGTAAATTTTGTAAAAATGACTTCGTTTGAGGGGCTACACGGTCGTGCTATTCCTGTAGCTACAGGTATAAAGATGGCTAATAATCGACTTAACGTGTTTGTATTTACCGGAGACGGCGACTGTTTTGGTGAAGGAGGCAACCACTTTATTCATGCCTGCAGAAGAAACCATGATCTAACAGTACTTATTCACGATAATTCTTTGTATGCCTTAACCACCGGTCAAACTTCACCTTTGACCGCACATGGTTTTAAAACTAAATCCACACCGCAGGGCAATTTAGATGAACCGTTTAATCCACTGGTGTTAGCCATTGCTTCAGGCGCTACTTTTGTTGCAAGAGCGTACTCCGGAGATATGTCCAAGTTAGCAGAATTAATGATTGAAGCTAATAATCATAAAGGCTTGGCCGTTATTGATGTTCTTCAGCCTTGCATGACATTTAATAAAATTTGCACGCACGAATTTTATCAGAACAATGTTTATTACCTTGAAAAAGAATATGATTCCTTGAATAAGCAAAAGGCTTTTGAGAGAGCCTTTGAATTTGGTCCAAAAAGTATACCTCTAGGTGTTTTTTACAAGGAAGACCGGATGTCGTATGAGGCTCAAATTCCGCAAATTAAAGATATGCCCCTTGTAGAGATACCACTAAACAGGCTGACCGTCACAGAATTGTTTAAGAAATATACTTAGTTGTTGCTTGACAATAAAAAATTCGTTATTCTAATCTAATGCAGGATAAAGAAATCCAGATTGGAAAGTATAAAATAAGAGTAATAAGAGATAGTTGCATTGGCGCTGCTACTTGTGTGGCCGTTTCTCCTGCGGTTTTTGAACTTGATAACGTGAGGAAAGCATTAATTATTGAAGGGGCTGCTGACGAAGCCGACAATATATTAGCAGCTGCGCAATCTTGCCCGACAAAGGCAATTGTTATTACAGATGTGGAGACAGGTAAACAAGTTTGGCCTGAATAACTAAGTTTATATGTCAAATAATGCCAAGGGTATATATCTTTCTTTAGCAACGGCATTTATCTCGGGAGTTTCTATTTTCATAAATAAGTTCGCTGTAGATGCCGTTAAGCCGGCGTTGTATTTTATCTCCATTAAAAACTTTTCGGTGGCGTTGCTGATATTTGCTCTGATAATCCTAACAGGAGATTGGAAAAAGTTGATGAAACTGTCGCGAAAAGAAGTGATGTATCTTATACTCATCGGGCTAATCGGAGGCTCACTCCCGTTTTATCTTTACTTTACCGGGCTATCTCAAGCATCGGCAGTGAATGCGGCTATAATACATAAAACTCTGGTGTTTTGGGTGATGCTGTTGGCTATCCCTTTTCTAAAAGAAAAAGTATCGAAAGGGCAGATTTTGGCTGTGCTTATCTTATTTACTGGGAACATTTTCGTGGGTGGGTTCAAAGGATTTGAGTTTTCCCGGGGAGAGGCAATGCTTTTGGCCGCTACTGTTTTATGGGCTATTGAGAACATTATTGCCAAAAGAATTCTGTCTTCAGTTGAGCCGAATGTAGTTATTGCCTTTAGAATGGGATTGGGCTCTCTAGCACTTATAGCAGCGACATTGGTTTCCGTTCCCCAAGCATTTCAAAATAGCCTGGCGCTAAGTAACTCTCAGATTTTCTGGATTCTTCTTACTGTACTAAGTCTTTTTTCTTATACAACAACATGGTATCGGGCCCTGAAACATGCTCCGGCCGTAACGGTGACCTCGGTGTTAGTTTCCTCAACACTCGTGACCAATGTCTTGTCAGCGATTTTTATTACTCGTAGCTGGAATGTTATGTTGACTCTTCAATTCGCTCTGATATTTTCCGGCATGATTTTATTTTGGCGTCTCTCAAAGCGCCCTCTTGTTAGCACGCTCAAAGCTAGTTTATAGCTTTTAACACTTCATTCGTCCAATAAGATATTTTTGCCGCTTCCTCTTTGGTGAGCATTTTAGTAATTTGTTTCCAATGTACTGTTACATTATCTCCCACTTTCATATCGGTAACAAAGCTCGGAATATATGGGAAAGTTTCGGTGATCTGCGTGATACGAAAAAGTCCTCCCACTTTTTTTAAGGAATTTAGCTTTACCGTGGCAGATAATTTATCAATTTTTTTAACCTCCCCCCAGCGGATCACGCAATTATTAATAGATTCCAAATTATAAGGAACTGATCTGCTCACTTTACCGACGCCAACATGCAAAACCTGGAATAAATGTGTCGGAATAAACTTTTTGGGTTTCTTGTTTTTAAGTTCCTCAACAAGCCACTCGGGAACACCCTGTTTTTCGAAGAAACTCAAAAGGATATCGTAATCCTGTTTTTTGGCTTTGAGTAGGATATCATTTCCAATCCAATAACTTTCAATTACTTCATAAGAAAACTTCGGAAGGCAGGTGATTTTGGATATGGTCTTGAGGTAGGGATACAGAGCAATAAAATGTTTAAACTCTTCTTCAACTTCATCACACTTCCCATCAACTACGCAGGACTTAAACTTTTCCGAAGCCGAGTTTTTACCACAGTACCCAAGCGAGTTTGGTGGGAGAGTAAACCTTGAATTCAACTGTAATGCTTTTTTGCTCACACAAACAATCATAAGGTAAACCGGTTGTAATATAAAGATTATAAATGTAAGAATGAGATACGATCAACTCAGTTATGAAAGTTTATGTGTTTGGAAATAAAGACTCTCCGATAGATAAAAAGGCGTTTTCTGTAGCCAGGAAACTAAAAACTGTATTTCCGCAAATAGAGTTTGTAGAGGTAGGAATGAACGCAGACCTGCCGTTTGAATTGAATGACCCCGCAATTATTATAGATACCATTGATGGCATTGATAAAGTAGAGCTTATCAAAAACTGTGATTTGGACAAACTCATCAATACCCGTTCATCGTCTGTTCATGACTTTGACCTTGGTTTTCAACTAAAATATCTAAATAAACTCGGCAAACTTGGGAACATTGCTATAATAGGAATACCCGTAAAAAAACGAATAAGCTATTTGCGAATCCAGTCGATTTTAAGAAAATTAGTCGCGCAAGACATGCAGGGATCGTAGGCACGGATAATTTTTTCGGCCTCAAGCCTCAATAAATTTTCAGGTTTGTCTAAATTTTCCTCAAAATATTTTTTTAGGTCTTTTTCGATGCTTATCTGATTTTGTGAGGTCGGAACTATAACATCATAATCGTCTATTATGCCTTTTTCGTCGATTTTCGCCATATGGTACAAAGTTCCTCTCGGGGCTTCTACGACCCCAACGCCTACCCCCGCCTTCTTCGCCACCTTTACTGGTTTCTCGTCTACTATTTTAATATTCTTTAAAATATCAAGGGCGTCGTCCACACACTGAAGTATTTCTATTGCCTGAGCTAAATTATTATGGTGAATATTATTAGACGGAAATACTTTTAGATATTCCTCGGTGTCTTTTTTTGTTCTTGAATTAAGTAAATCCTTATTAAAGTTAATTCGTGCCAGGGAGCCTACCAGATAATTCTCGTGTCCGTCTGAAAATACATAGCTTTCCGCTTGAGAATAGGGTATCACAACGGATTTAAGAAATCCGTACATCTGACTTTCCGGTATTCTTTTTCCGGTAGAGTTAACAATCTCACCTTCTATAAAATCAAAGCTTTTGTCGTTTCTTAAACACAAATAATCGGAGTTACCTAACAACTCTTCTTTGTAGTCAAAGAAAGTTTTAATTCCACGCAAAACCTGCGGTCTTATATTTTCCAATCTTTCAATAAGATCCGGAAATTTTGTTGGATCCGGAGTTTTTAGAAAACCCCCGACAGTTGGGTACGGGGCGTGTATAGCAGCGCCTATTATCACATCCGTAATATTTGCACCAAGTTTTTTAATATCAAATGAATCATGGAGAAGAACATGACCGGCATCGTCGTGGTCATCTGAAATATCTAGTATAGAATCAATTCCTAAAACATCAGGTAAAACGAAAAAATAAAGATGTAAAGCGTGGTCGCGGATCATAAGGCCATCATAAGCCAATCTTCGTAAAAGATGTGTTTGCTCTGTAAGTTCGATTTTCTGTGATTTTTCAATTGCTTCAAGGGATGCGAAAAGGTGTGCAACTGAGCACGTACCGCAGATTCGGGATAAAAAAGAAGGTGTTGCGATAAACGGTTTTCCCCGTACGGCTTCCGTGTAAAATCTTCTGTAATCTTTTATTATAAACTTGAGGTTTGTAACTTTATTATTTTCCACCGTAACCTCAATTCCGGCCGTTCCCTCGACCTTTGTAATGTTATCAATTGTTATATTTCCGCTGTGCATATTAAATTATGTTAAATAACTTTAGGTACTTATTAAGTGTCGCCAAAAAAGTTTCGGTACTCATAGGACAGCCTTCGATTTTATCGTCAACTTTAATTATTTCCTCAAGCTTTTTGACTTTATCAGCGTAATCAAAATGTTCCATATACCATTTTGTTTTAAAACTCATATTTTCAGGAACAAACATGTTTCTACTGGCCGACGGAAGACCATTGCATGCGCAAGACCCGACAGCCACAACATATTTAGAATTATCGCGAATTTTAGTTATTTCAACTGCCTGCTTCTCAGAAGATACCGCGCCTTCTATGAAAGCCACATCTATATTTGTAAAGGAATTGTTAGTTTTTAAAGCTTTTAAATGTCTGAACTCAACCAGTTTTTTCCACTCATCAAAATGATCATTAAGAAGTTCCGTAAACAAAATCGTACTATCTTCACTGCATGTAAAAGAAAACCAGCCCACAATTAATTTCTTTTTATTATCCGGCAGAGTAGAGGTTTTAAAAGTATTTTCATCGACTAAAGTAGTGACAGCATCCACGTTATGTATAATAGCAAATATATGTGTTTAGCAATACCGGGAAAAGTTAAGGAGGTTCAGGGCGAAAGACTATTGATAGAATACCCAACAGAAACAACACAAGCCTTGGCCGGCGGAATGCCCGTAAAAGTTGGTGACTATGTCTTAATACAAATGGGAATCGCAATCAAGATTGTAACTAAAAAAGAAGCCCACATGTTGTGGAAAGCGTGGAAGGTTAAAAAGTAGTTTTCTTGCTTTCATAACAGACCAAAAGACAGCCAACCCATGGTATACTGTATAAAATATCTGATCTAACCCCCGAGCAATGAAGTATTTGAGTTACATCCAAATTAATAAAGACGATTTACTCCGCAACCTGAGTATCTTCAAAAGATTAATTGACAATAAAATTTGCGTGGTTGTGAAAGGAAACGCTTATGGACATGGGCTCAGAGAAATATGTAAAATTCTTGATGGACAGGTTGATTATTTTCAAGTAGATGATTACGAGGAACTAATAGAGCTCAGAAGATATACAGACACAAAAGCGTTAGTTTTGGGCTATGTCCAACTGGATAAACTTCAAAAATTGCAAAGTTTAAACGCCGTTCCCGGCTTATATAACGCTGAATCTATAAACACATATAAAGGCGAATATCATTTAAAGATAGACACATTTTTAGGGAGGCAGGGAGTACTAACCTCAAACTTAGAAAATTTTCTCAGTAAAATAAAGAACAAAAAAAATATCGGGAGTTTATACTCACTTTGCGAACATTGAAGATACCTCAGATCTGAGCCATTTTAAAAGGCAGGTTGTAGATTTTAGAAAAGCTATAGATATTTTACACAAATGTGGTTATGAAGATTTTGAGATACATACCAACTCAACTTCCGGTCTTTTGGTAAATGATGAGATTAAAACATCAATTAGTCGCATTGGAATAGGGATATATGGTATGTGGCCCTCCGAAAACCTAAGGGAAACATACGAAAAAAAGATCGGCGAGTTGAAACCGGTTATCAAGTGGGTAACTCACATCGCGCAAATTAAAGAAATACCAAAAGGATTTCCAATAGGATATGGTCTAACCTATATCTCTTCTAAAGAAATGAGAATTGCGGTGATTCCCCAAGGATATAGTGATGGCTACGATAGAAAGTTATCAAATATTGGGGAAGTAATTATCAAAGAAAATCGTTGCAAGGTTTTAGGAAGAGTCGCTATGAATATGTTTGTTGTTGACATTACAAATATAAAAAATGTTGAATTAGAAGAAGAAGTCACTTTACTGGGTAAGACACAAAAACTTGAAATAACAGCCGAAGAGACTGCGGAGAAAATCTCAACGATTAATTACGAGGTTACGACGAGAATTTCTTCGAAACTCCCAAGAGTGGTGCAACTTTAGACTCTCATTTTAATTATCTATTGTTTTTCCCAATCATGTGTTTGTGTGTTCAAAAGACTAAATATGGAGACATTTCTTATATCCGATTCGCCAAAGATATATTGAAGAACCCTTTCATTTCCCATTCCGTACCCGGCGTGTGGGTTGGTTCTTTTCTGCTTTATTATATCCAGATACCATCTAAAATCTTCGTATTTACCGCCCCTTTTGATATGTAGCCTATACAGACTTGACTTTAAAAGCCTTTGATTAAGTTTTTCGTAGTTATGCTCGCGAACAGCAGATCCAACGGCTTCTCCCGCATAGGGAAGAATAAGATCGGCAGATAAAACAACCTTTGGGTTTTTTGTATATGGTTTCATATTAAAAAACTTAATCTCTTGGGGGTATTTCATTATAAAAACAGGTAGCTTATCTTTTCCTTCGGTTAACTGCTCAATTATTGTAGCCTCGTGTTCCGTTGCAAGATCATCGCCGAATTTAAGCTTTGGAAACCCGTTCTTTTGAAGCAGTTTTACCGCTTTTTCGTATTCCAGGCGTTTAAAAGGTTTGGTTGAAGCCTTAACCAATTCAGAATTGTTGCGATGATACACTTCTTCAAGAATTTTTTTGTGGTCTTTAAGAATTTGTTTAATAACGGAATGGACAGTGTCTTGGATATGATTCAAAAGTGCTTCGTACATCGTGTCTTCGTTATATGTTTTGCGTGTCATGTTTTCTAAAGTGCAGTCAAATTCTTCCTCTGTCAACATAAATTGTCTAAGGTGCCTTTCATCTTCAATGTCTTCATCTCTTCCGGAATGTATTACTGTAAATACACCCGGGAAAGCCTGAAGCGCTTGTTCAAGTGAAAGCTGCCCGGTTTGTGTGAAGAGGAGCGGTAGCTTAGTTTTGCTTTTTACTCTAAAAAGTGTGTCAATGTTTTCACAGGCACCTGTAATTCCGACAATCTCCGGGGCATCAAGATGCGTTAATTTAGCAGATCGATAGTGATCAACCACTCCCTTTTGAAGGCTTTGAGATATAAGAGCTAGATTTTTAAAATGTTCGTTGAAATTTAAAGTTAGATCTTTTTGTTGAATCCTTAGCTTTATTGTATTCATAATTGGTATTCCGGAAACGATAGCCATCGGCATTTAAGTCCGAGATAATTTTTCTGCATAAAGATTGAATTATAAATTCTTTCTACTACAGATCCAGACCAAAAAAAAGGAGGCATGCGCCTCCTTGGAAAAAAGTGATTTGGTTCTTTATAAATTGTATAAAAATTGTGCATCTCTGTTTGAACCTCGGGTAATTAAAACACATACACAAACTTTGTCAATAGAAAAGCATAGTTTATTTCCAACCGCTTTGATATCGGCCCGGTTTTTGCTAAAGTAATGGTATATGCCCAAAAATAAATTCGTTCTATCTTTTGTCAGTGTCTTAACTTTCTCATTTTTCGTTTTTACTGGTAGCGCAAAAGCTCTTGATTTGCGGGGTTTGACTGTTGTTGGTAACACTTTTTTCACAAGGATACAGGAAAATGTAGAATACTTTTTTGCTTTTAACACGGAACAGAAAGTAGCCGTTTTGGAAAGGCATGCAGATAAAAGATTGGATAAAGCACAAGATTTGATAGATCAAGACAAAGGAGAAGAAGTTCAGAATCAAATTCAAAACTATACACAGATAAAAGAGAAACAAAATAATATATTGGAAGAAGGGTCTTCAGAAGATGTTTTAGGTCAAGTACAGGAGAGAACTGTACAACAACAGCAGAAGATGGAGCAGGTTAAGCAGAAAGTGGATGAAGTACAGAAGCAGGTTATTGTTCAGGCGCAGGAGCAAGTTGTTAATCAAGTGATTCAAAGGGTTATAGAAAAAGAAGGTTCTGAGGGTGCGAATGAGTTTATGCAGAAAGTTGAACATGTCTGGGCTCCGGGGACAGCCCCGGGCGAGGCAGGCTCCGGAGGGGAAAGCGGTGTGGTAATTAAGGGTGGTGAGATGAAATTCGCTTCGGGTACCGGTGGGGGTGGGGGTGATGCAAAACATGTGACTGAAGGTGACGAATCCGAAGTTGTCACTAGTAAAGACGCTAAGGACGATTAATAACTAGAGATTTGGCAAAGAGATTTGGTAAATCAATTGGGCTACCTTCCCAAGTCTATAGATTTCGCGATATCGGTTTTATCCTTGATGATGAAACTTAGTTCCAATGCGTCTTTAGGAATTTCAAAAACATAGGTAAATTTCTTCGCTACCCCCGGTTGCAGCTTTCCCGTAATTATGCTTTCTCCGTACAAAGTATATACCCTATCCTGACCGTCCTTTAATTCCGGACTTTTCTCTAGTTTGAAATCTACGGGTTCTGTAGTTTCATTCGTTACATCGCCTTTGATGGTTAGGAAATAACCGGTTGTGGATCGTTCCTCCGGTCCGGCTTCCTTACTCATAGTAAGTTGAGTGTCTTGTTTTACTTCTCGGATCACTATTGAGAAAGCGTTCTCTCCAAATGTTAAGGCTACTTTCTCGCCTAATTTAAAGTATGCATATTCCTGTACTTTTGAGGGAGTATTTTGACCGCTAATTGCTAACAGGGCAATGAGAAGCACAACAATGATCGCGGATTTTAAGGATTTCGTGATTCTCAAAATGTGGTGCGGAATGACGGTTGGGATAATCAAGACAAAAAATAAAATGCCGATAACTACTTGTCCCGCTTTAATTGTCACTATTCCAAAACCGATGAGCAGGAACAAGAATAGAGCGCCAAAAATATATTTGAAAATAGTCTTTAGACCCAATTCTTTTGCTGTTTTTTGGACCTTATCCCCCATGTCTTTAATCCTTTCGTTAAAACCTCTCTACTACAAAATAATACTACCATGTTTTATCTAGTATCTCCTACATACCAAGCTTTCTTATTAAGTAAATCTTTTCCTACATCGTAAATTACCATAAGAACAAGCGTCGATATTCCTGAGATTAACCAGGGTAGCCAGCCGACGGTTGTGGTACCAAAAATTTTATTTGCGGGTGTATAGAGAATGACTAATGTTGCTATCAAAGAAATTAGTGAGGCGTAAACCAGGGGCATATTTACAAATGGTGATCTGGTCAGAGCCTTTTTCCTGAACGATCTAAAACTGAAGGCCGCTCCGATTTCCATTAGAACAAACGATATTAGCGCCGTGGTTCGGGCGTATGTTATTGATTGGTTAAAGACATTAAAATCCAGATAGTATGTTGCTAAAACAAATACAGACATTAAACCTCCTGAAATCAAAATAACAAAATATAGAGATTTGTTTAAAATACCCGCTTTTTCACGGGGTTGTTCTTGCATAATGTCTTTTGAAGACGGATTTAGCCCCAACATAATCGCCGGTATATTGTCGGTAACTAGGTTCATAAATA
>CAZNJL010000015.1:0-11910 GCA_964573325.1 uncultured Candidatus Saccharibacteria bacterium
GAGGAAGCGGGGTTTGATGTAACCGCTTTTTCTGCCCTCGCCGCCGCAAAAGCGGCAGATATCCGCCTTTTCGACGGCTTCGTCGTCGACGGAAGTATCGAGGTCACTGACGACGGTGTAGAGTGGGCGGAGGAGCTTGTCCGAAAAGGCCACCGCGTGGTGGTTTGCTCTTCAGGCTACGTCCCTCCCGGACTTCCCCAAGTGGAGAAGATCAATTTCTCTGCGGAGAAGATAAGGAGAGTGCTGGGCATCTAATTCACGGTAAATTATGGTCTGGAGGCGTAAACCTTAAACAATACAGCTTTTTCGTATTGTGACCACTTTTTTATTTTCTATTAAACCCCTTTCCACGGCCCTTAATAAATAGTTATTATGTATTCTGTCTATTCCAAATGTTCCATCAAAAATCTGTCTATTTTAACTAGAATATCCCCCATTTACTAACTCCCAGTTTTTTGTACATTTAGCATATGTGGAAAATACTAATATGCATTGCATCCCTTGCATCCCTTTTTCTTTTTAATAGCTTTAGTCAGAGTACCTATGCGGAGGGAGAAAAATCTCAAAGTGCGGGAGAAAGCGTCGAAGAAAGCGCTAAATACGAATACTACTTTGACTTTACGCCCGAATCCTACATACTCCCTGCTTCCGGCGAGATCGCAGTTAAATTCCTGTACAATGCCGTCAATTTGGACGGTAAAAAATGGAGAGTTAAGCCCTTTGCGGAAAACGCGACAATAATGATTCGGGGTAGCGAAAATAATGCGTGGGTTTTTTCCACTAGTTCTTGGAATGACCTGCCATCACTAGATGAAGAAATCAGATTGAAAATAATTTCCGGGTCAGATATAGTGCTTTTGGAATTTCAATTGAAAGACTTAGATACAGGGGAAAAGTATGATACTCCCGCAAAAATTTTATGGACAGGCTTGGCGTATGAGGATTATTACAAGGCGATTAACCGGAACCTTATAGATTGGCGAGTCGCAGAGTTAGTTGTGAAGGAAACTAGCGGAATAAACCCGCCAAAAAACAAGGCTGAACTTTCTATAAAAGCGCAAACACAGAGTTTGGCAAAACTGACGGACAACTCAAACTGGATCTTCGCTAATCTAGGAGCTTTTTTTATTTCTGCTATGGCGGGTTTTTCAAGGAAAGGTGATAAAATGGCTTCATGGAAAGATTCGCTAGACATGTACCTGCGGGATTAGTTGCTTTGGCAATTTTTGCTGTTACGATAACGCCGGGGAAAACAATGGACTCGCTCGGGGTGACCAACGAAATTTATTATATTAACGGTCATTTTTTTATGTACTCTCTATTGTGCCTGGTTTTGTTTAAAAGCACTAAAAACTTGAGCATCTCTTTTTTGTTTAGTGCTTTGTACGGCATATCTATGGAGTTTCTGCAGAAAATCATTCCCGGGAGGTCGTTTCAGTATCTTGATATTGTAGTAAATAGTTTTGGAGCTTTTTTGGCTCTAGTTATTCTATGGAAAAGATTGTTAATTCTCCCGAAGAGACTAAACAGCTGGCTGGAAAAATAGCCGTAAAATTGCGCGTTGGCGATGTGCTGGCCTTGTATGGGGATCTAGGCTCCGGGAAAACCACATTTACACAGTTTTTGGTTGAGGCTTTGGGAATTGATTCCAAAGTGCAAAGTCCTACTTTTATATTGGCGCGGGTTTACGAACGGAAAGACGCAGGAGCTTTGGAAAGCATAACCAAAGTTAACCATTTGGATCTATATCGTCTGCAAACCCCCAGCGAGCTGGTAGATCTTGATCTAGAAGAATTTTTAACTCCGGCAGAGGGAATCACAGTCATAGAATGGCCGGAAATCGCGGAGGAGTATTTGCCCAAAAATACGATTAGAATTAAATTTGAAGATTTAGGCGAAGAAAAAAGAAAAATCTATGTACAAAATTTACATTGACACTGCCGAAAGATACAAAAAGAAAGTAGCTTTATTAAAAGATGAGCAGGAAATTGATTTTGTGGGAGGAGAGATCGATGTGGTGCAGTCCATTAAGGATATTCTATTTAAAAATGATTTGGTTTTAGCCGATGTTGCTTTAGTAGATGCAAATCCGGGACCGGGATCTTTTACGGGTATAAAGATGGGGGTTACAGTAGCTAATGTTTTAAATTGGATAGCCGGAAAAAAGGGGCTGGATAATTTGATTAAACCTAATTATGGCAAAAACCCGAATATTTAGAAATAACGTCCATCCTTTCTGTGTAGTATAATCAAAATATGAAAATAATTGTTACCGGCGTAGCCGGATATATAGGCTCCAACCTTGGTAAGTATTTACTGGAAAAAGGTTACGAGGTTGTTGGCGTAGACGATTTCAATGATTTTTATAGCCCCAAAATTAAGGAATTCAACATTAGCTCGTTTGCGGATCACCCAAAGTTCAAACTTTATCGGACGGATATTTCTGATCGTGCTTCCGTTGAGAAAGTTTTTCAGGAAAATATCGATGCAAAAGCTGTAGTACATTTAGCGGCTTGGGCGGGGGTAACTCAGTCTGTAGAACAGCCGTACGAATATATTGTTAATAACATCGTTGCTACAGGAAATTTGAGTGATTTTTGCGTAAAGTATGGAGTAAATAATTTCATTTTTGCCTCTACTTCCTCCGTTTACGGGGACAACCCAACTCCTTTTGAGGAGAGTATGGATTCAAGCCACTCCAACGCTCCTTATCCTGCCACAAAAAAAGCCAGCGAAGTCTTACTTTATACTGAACATTTGAACCACGACCTTAATGTGGCGATTTTCAGATTCTTCAATCCTCTGGGGCCCAATCTACGTCCTGACATGGCCTTACCTAAGTTAATAAAGTCCGCTGAATATGGCAAAACTTTTGAATTATGGATTGATCCTATAAATAGCGCTCGTGATTACACTTACATTAACGATATGATGACTGCTGTAGAAACTGTAATCAACAATCCGCAAAAATATGAAATCATGAATCTGGGCAATTCAAACCCCATTTCGCTAGTCGATTTAATAGCAACTGTAGAAAAAGTGACGGGTAAAAAAGTTACCACTGAAGAAAAATATATGCCGGGTCAAATGAAGGAAACTTACGCAAACATTGACAGAGCAAGAAAGATAATTGGTTATGATCCTCATACCTCGTTGGAGGAAATGGTCAAAGCGTACTATGAATGGTTTTTACAACAACCGGAGTGGTACAGGTTGGATAAACTAGATGAGGAGTAATTCTGTGAAGGAAATTTTAAGCTAATGGATCAAGAAAAACTAATATCCATTGTAATCCCCTGCTATAACGAAGAAAAAAACATCAACCGCACTTTGGACGGTTTGTTAAAATTGGCCGAAAAATCTGAGCATAGGTTTGAAATTATTGCTGTAAACGACGGTAGTAAGGATGGAACTTGGAATGTTATTAAAGACTACGCTGACAGATATGACTCTATTAAAGGCATAAACCACATGGCAAACTTTGGCCAAAGTGCCGCCTATCAATCCGGTTTTGATTTATCTATGGGGGACTACGTTATTACGGTTTCCGCAGACTTGGAGATCCCGTTAGATAACATTGAAATTGTGCTCAAAAAGCTGGAAGAAGGTTATGACTTTGTGAATACGCATCGGGTTGGAAGATGGCAAGGTGCAAGCAATAACTCTATTCAGGGAAGAGCCCAAAAAAGCGATATGGCCAATAGGCTTATCGGAGCCATTTCCAAAGTACAGATGGAAGATCGGGGTTCCGGTATGAAAGGATTTACCCGTATTATCATTAATAACCTACGCTTGTATGGAGAAATGCACCGATTCATCCCGGATTATGTCTCGGTTTATGGCGCAAAAATGATTGAGTTTGAAGTTCGGTTTCAGGATCGGGACTTTGGAGAATCCGCCTACAAAGATCATAAACGCACTATTAAGGTCTTGCTTGACCTGTTAACTTTGGGCTTTATGCTTTATTTTGCCAAAAAGCCTTTTTACGCTATGCCGGGACGTTTGTTTGGTGTGACGGGGGCTTTAATTGCAGGATTAGGCGGTTTGATAAGCACATACCTTGCCTTTGTAAAGATATTTTTAGGCCATGACATTGGAGGCAGGCCCTTGTTAATCGCAGGCGTCTTGATGATTGTAGTAGGAATACAATCTATGATGATGGGTATGTTAGGGGAACTAATGTTGCGAATATACTTTGAGTCATCTAACAGGAAGCCTTATACGATACGGGAAGTGCGGGGTTAGCCTTTATCCCTGATATAATCCCCTATATCATGTCACAACAAAACATTAGAAACTTCTGCATCATTGCCCACATTGACCATGGTAAGTCTACTCTGGCCGATCGCCTGTTGGAAATCACCAATACCGTTGAAAAGCGCAAACTAAAAGAGCAGACAATGGATCAGTTGGATCTGGAGCGCGAAAAAGGCATTACGATCAAATTAAAAGCCGTGCGTATGAATTACACGCACAACTCACAGCCGTATCAGCTAAACTTAATAGACACTCCCGGCCATGTGGACTTTTCCTATGAAGTATCCCGTTCTTTGGCCGCTTGCGAAGGCGCGATTTTAGTCGTTGACGCGACTCAAGGGATTCAGGCGCAGACTGTTTCCAATGTCAACAAGGCAATGGAAGCCAACTTAACCATTATTCCGGTGATCAACAAAATAGATGTAACGGGTCATCACGCCAACGAGGTGATCCAGGATCTGGTGGCTACTTTTGGTTTTAGAAAAGAGGAAATATTGCAGGTTTCGGCAAAAACGGGAGAAAACATCCCTCAATTGATGGACGTGATTATAGAAAGAATCGCGCCTCCCGCGGGAGTTGCGTCTAAACCACTATCTGCCCTCGTTTTTGATGTTTTCTTTGACGATTATTTAGGTGTTGTTACCGTGGTAAAAATCCAGGACGGGGCTTTGTTGAGCACCAAAGATGACATTTACTTTTTAGCAGGCGAAAAAGCCACTCCCATACAGGAGATCGGTATTTTTATACCACAGCGGGAAAAAATTGGTCAACTTAAAACCGGAGAAGTTGGCTATATTGCGACGGGGCTAAAAGATATTCACGCTGTTTCCGTGGGGGATACGATTTGCCTGCATAGTCAAAAAGACCAAGTTACGCTTCTTCCCGGATACAAGCAAATCAAGCCCTTTGTTTTTGTGTCGCTTTATCCGATTGAGAATAATAATTTTCCCGATTTAAGAAAGGCTTTAGAAAAACTTGCTCTTTCGGATGCGGCTTTGTCTTTTGAACCGGAAAGTAGCGGTGCTTTAGGATTTGGCTTTAGATGCGGTTTTTTGGGTCTTTTACACGCAGATGTTGTTCAGGAAAGGTTGGAACGCGAATATTCCTTGGAGTTAATTTCCACTATTCCCAGTGTGGAGTACAGAGTTTCGCTAATCAATGGAATTGTCCAGTACATTAAGCGACCAACCGAACTTCCTTTGGTGACACAAATTGCTAAAATTGAAGAACCGTGGATTTTGGTTAATATCGTTTCTCCTGCAGAATATATTGGTAGCATTATTACTTTGTGTGAAAAACGGAGAGGTATACAAAGATCGCTGGAATATCCTTCCGAGCACCGTGTTATTTTTGAGTACGAACTTCCATTGAGCGAATTGATTCACAATTTTTTTGACGATTTGAAAAGCGTATCATCCGGTTTTGCCAGCATTGATTACGACTTTCTGGATTATCGCGAAGCAGATATTGTGAAGTTGGACATCGTAGTTCACGGAGATGTGATTGAGCCTTTGTCACAAATGGTTTTAAAAAATGATCTTGAAGCGAAAGGGCGGGTTGTTTTGGGTAAGCTGAAAGACATTTTACCTAAGCAACAATTTAAAGTAGCTTTGCAAGCGTCGGTTGGGGGCCACGTTGTCGCCCGTGAAAATATTTCCGCCGCGCGAAAAAATGTTTTAGCAAAAATGTCAGGTGGTCACCGCGAAAGAAAGGATAAACTATTAGAGATTCAAAAGAAAGGTAAGGCGAGAATGAAGTTGGTGGGAAAGGTGGCTATTCCGCAGGAGGCGTTTCGGGAGGTTTTGTCATCTTAGTCTTTTTTAGGTTGGATTCAGGGTTTTTATTTGTTCTTATTTTTCTCATTTCGATTATGCGCGTTCCGCATTTACTTTTATAGGCCTATTTGGTAGAATTTGCGCAGTTCTGTTCTTTAACATCAGCTAAGGGAGGTGCATCGTGGAGTTTATGCAGTTGCAGAGCAAGTTTCTTTTTTGGTGGGAAAATGTCGGAGGTGCAGTGGAGCTTCGCTCCTCTACTGCGGGGTACCGCGGAGAAATGAAAGCCTACCTTATCAGCGTCTTCGGTAGGCGGAATAGCCTTACCCTGCGGGATCTCCCCAATCTTCGGTTCACGATCGCAAGGGTGCCTGAGCAACCTCGGGATCGCATCGCGGTCCTCTTGGTGGATAGATACGTGTGCGGGGGAATATATATTCCTACCGCAAATGGTACGCCACCGATGGAGCGGCAGTACGAAGAAGCTTTGGAGCGACTCCGGAAGATGTATGCTGAACTCTGCACGGCGGGGCGTTGGTCGGGAACAGTGGTCAAAATGTAGCTTTCTATGCCCTCAGAGGTTAATTTTTTTGCCTCTGGGGGCTCGCTTTTACAAAGTCGCAACCATTCCCCACCCCTTCTTGACAATCTTATCACTCGTGGTATCATACTGATAATATGCTTAGCAACAGACAAACCCAACTGCTCAACTACATAATTCAGGAATACATGGAAAGCCCCCGTCCGGTGGGTTCTACCTATCTTGTTGAAAAATATAAACTGGATTGTTCAGCGGCTACGGTGCGCAACGAAATGGCTGATCTTATAGACCAAGGATTTTTAGAAATGATGCACACCTCTTCCGGAAGGGTTCCGACTTCTATGGCGTACCGCTTTTTCCTGCAGGAATTATTGGAGGAAGATGAAATACCCGTTTTGCAGGAAGTGGCAATAAAACAGCAAGTTTGGCCCGCCCGTTACGAGATTTACAAACTTTTGCAGGAGCTGGTTTCAGCTACTTCTGATTTTACCAAGGAAATGACTGTAGCAACTACTGCTGATGGATTTGTAGTTCACGCCGGGGCTTCGCATTTGCTTGATGACAAGGAGTTTTGGGATATTGAAGTGGCCAAGGTTGCCTTAGAATTAGTAGATAACTACGAGTCATTGACCGATATATTAAGTAAACCTTCGTATACGGATTCTTCTGAAGTACAGTGTTTGATTGGAGATGACTTGCCCGGAGACAAGTTATCGCAATGCTCTGTAGCGTCAACAAAGTACCAAACTCCCAAGAAATCCGGTTATATTGCGGTTTTGGGTCCGGCTAGAATGGATTATGAAAAAATCATTCCTTCTTTGAGGTACGCCAAAAAATTAGTAGAAGAGTTGGTTGAATAATATGCCTGATGCAGAGGATTCCCAGATTGATGTGAAAGATTTGCAACTTGAGATTGAAGATTTGAAAAATAAACTTGCCGAGATGGAGGAGAATTGGAAGCGAGCCTTGGCCGACTACCAGAATTTGCAAAAAAGAACTGTGGTCGAAAAAGAAATTTCCGCTAGGTTTGCCAATTATGTTTTGATAGCGGGGCTAATCAATGTTTATGACAGCATAGAGATGATGTTACAACACACCGAAGATGTCGGCTTCAAGATAATAGCCGACCAGTTTTGGGGAGTGCTTAACAGTGCCGGCTTAGAAAAAGTACACGCTGATGGTGAGGACTTTGACGCAGATTTAATGGAGGCCATAGAAACAAAAGAAGGTTTTGCCGGAAAAGTTTTGGAAGTGGCTCAAAGTGGATATAAATTTAAAGATAGATTAGTGCGCCCGGCAAGAGTTATAGTTGGTCAGGAGAATGGCGCTAGCTCCAAAAAGGCGCAGGACCATGATAAAAAACATGACCATGGTCAGGATAAAGATTAACATAGATAGTTAATTAAATTATTTAATAAAAGGAGAAAAAATATGGCAAAAATTATAGGAATAGATTTAGGAACCACCAATAGCTGTATGGCTGTTATGGAAGGTGGTCAACCTAAGGTTATGGTTAACGCCGAAGGTGGGCATACTACCCCATCAGTAGTGGCGCCGGCAGCGGATTTGGTGGGTGTTCCTGCCAAAAGGCAGCAAGTGGTTAATTCCAAGAACACAATTTTTAGTATAAAGCGCCTGATGGGAAGGAAGTACTCCGACCCGGAGATTGTAGAAATAAAAAAAGATTATCCGTACACCATAGTTGAAGGAAACAATGGATTAGCTTGTGTGGAAATTGAAGGGAAGGTTTACACCCCTCAAGAAATTTCCGCAAAAATTTTAGTCAAACTTAAAAAAGATGCCGAAAAATATTTAGGCGCAACTGTTACCGATGCGGTTATCACTGTTCCGGCCTATTTTAACGATTCTCAAAGAGCAGCCACAAAAGAGGCCGGAAAAATCGCCGGCTTTAATGTTGATCGCATTATCAATGAACCCACGGCTGCCGCTTTGGCTTACGGAATGGACAAGAAGCAAAATCAAATTATTGCGGTGTATGACCTTGGTGGAGGAACTTACGATATTTCCATTTTAGAGCTTGGTGACGGTGTGTTTGAGGTAAAAGCTACAAACGGTGATACTTATCTTGGAGGAGATGACTGGGATCGCCGTATTTTGAACCATCTTCTTGAGGAATTTAAGAAACAGGAGGGTATTGATTTGTCCCAAGATCGCCAAGCTATGCAGAGATTAAAGGACGCCGCAGAGAAGGCAAAGATAGAACTTTCGTCCACAATGGAAACAGAAATAAGCATTCCGTTTATTACTGCTGATCAGGCGGGACCAAAGCATCTAAATATAAAGTTGTCGCGTTCTAAATTGGAGCAATTGACCGAAGATTTGCTAAATAGGACGATACCTCCTATGGAATCAGCTCTAAAAGATGCCGGACTTAAAAAAGAAGATATTGTTGAGGTTATTATGGTAGGTGGAATGACTAGAATGCCCAAAGTGGTAGAAGTGGTAAAGGCATTTTTTGGTAAGGATCCTCACCAAGGAGTAAATCCTGATGAAGTTGTGGCAGTTGGCGCTGCTATTCAAGGAGGGGTTTTATCGGGCGATGTTAAGGATGTGTTGCTTTTGGATGTTACACCTTTGACTTTAGGAATTGAGACTCTGGGAGGTATCGCAACTCCGTTGATAGCGCGTAATACCACTATTCCCACTTCCGCATCGCAGGTTTTTAGTACTGCGGCAGATAGCCAGACCAGCGTGGAAATACATGTAGTGCAGGGTGAACGAAAAATGGCGGTTGATAATAAGTCTTTAGGCCGCTTTATTCTAGATGGAATTGCGCCTGCTCCAAGAGGAATGCCTCAAATTGAAGTAACTTTTGACATTGACGCTAACGGGATTTTGAATGTTTCCGCAAAGGACAAAGGTACGAGTAAGGAGCAGAAAATCACTATTCAGGGAGGCACAGGTTTAGACAAGGACGAAGTGGAACGCATGGTTAAAGAAGCCGAAAGTCTAAAGGAAGAGGATAGAAAGAAAGAAGAAGTGATCATGGCCCGAAACATGGCGGATAATCTTTGTTATGCCGCAGAAAAAGCACTGAAAGACGGTGGCGACAAGGTTCCTGAAGACATTAAAAAGGAAGTAGAGGAAAAAGTTAAAGAAGTTCGCGGGATTTTGCAGACTGCTTCCAAAGAGGAATTGGGAACCAAGACACAGGAATTGTCCGCTGTAATGCAGAAAATAGGCGAACATTTATATAAAGGGCAGGGTACTTCTCCGGAAGGCGGAGTAGATGGCGCCGGGGGTGATGGCGGAAATAGCGGCGGAAGCGGCGGGGAAGGTCCTGTAGAGGGAGAAGTAGTAGACGATAATGGCACAGAGTAAAAACTACTACACAATCCTGGGAATTTCTAAAACCGCTTCTCCGGAGGATATAAAAAAGGCGTATAAAAAACTGGCCAAAGAGCATCACCCCGATATGGTTAGTGATGTTGACAAGACCCAAGCCGAGAAGCGGTTTAAAGAGATAAACGAGGCCTATCAGATCTTGAGTGATCCCCAAAAGAGGCAGATGTACGATCAATACGGTTCTGCCGGTAATGGTTTTGGCGGTCAAGGCGGTACTCAGGGATTTCACCAGAACGGACCTTTTTCCTATACTTACAGTTCTTCCGGTCAAAGCCCTTTTGGTAATGTTGATCCATTTGATGTATTTGAAGACTTTTTTGGGTTTCGGGGTTTTTCAGGGTCTAGGGCGCCTAGAAAAGGAAAAAATCTGAACTATGAGATGCGCATTGATTTTGAGGACGCGGTTCACGGTGCCGAAAGGACGATAAATACTGAAGCAGGCAAGGTACAAGTGAAGATTCCGCAGGGCATTCGTAGCGGAACAGAGATGAAATTTGCCGGCCGGGGTATGCCTGGCCCTAATGGTGTTCCTTCGGGGGATCTATTTTTAACCTTTAATGTAAGCACACCTCCGGAGTTTCAGCGTGGCGGAGATAATCTGGGCACTTTGGTGGAAATAGACTTTGTTTTAGCTATTTTGGGAGGCACTGTTGAAGTGCCCGTTGTTGATTTGAGTAGCAGGACTGGCGTTGGTAAAGCACAGCTGAGAATTCCACAAGGCACTCAATCCAATACCCAGTTTAGATTGCGGGGTAAAGGTATGCCTAAATTGCGCAGTTCCGGGCGAGGAGATGTTATTGTGGAGGTTCGAGTTAAGATCCCACAGAGGCTATCAAAGAGGCAAAAAAGTCTGTTGGAGAGTTACAGAGACTTGTAGTTTTTGAGGGACTCGCTCTTATATAATACTGAAACCTTCCTCATTGTGATTGTGGCTGAATCTTGAGATGTATAGGGCCATATCAACCAACCTACAAGAATATCCCCACTCATTATCGTACCAAGCCAAAACCTTCACCAAATTTCCTCCGACGACCTTGGTCATAGTCAAATCCACTATTGACGAAAATGAAGATCCTACTATGTCCGAAGAAACCAATGGTTCATATGTGGCTTTAACTATCCCTTTGTATCGGAGACTTTCCGCCGCCTTTACAAAAACCTCATTAACCTCTTCTTCACTGACATCTTTTGACAAAAGCAAGGTTATATCACTTAAAGATCCTGTTAAAACAGGAACTCTTACTGCCATTCCGTCAAAAATTCCGTTTAGATCGGGAACCACTTCTGTCGTAGCTATAGCAGCTCCGGTTGTAGTTGGAATAATGTTGTAACCTGCTGCTCTGGCGCGGCGCATATCTTTGCTGGGGCCGTCCACAATATTTTGGGTTGAGGTAACAGCGTGAATCGTGGTCATCATGGATTTTTCTATACCAAAAGCATCTTTTAGAATTTGGACTACCGGAGCAATGCAGTTTGTGGTGCAGGAGGCGTTGGAGATAATTTCTTCTCCGGCGTATTGATCAGCATTCACTCCCATTAAGTAGATTTTTACCGTTCCTCCTTTAGCGGGGGCGGACAAAATGACCTTTTTAGCACCCGCGTCAATATGAGCTTTAGCGGAATTGTCTTTAACAAATCGGCCGGTACATTCTAAGACTACATCAACATTTAATTTGCCCCACGGGAGTTTAGCCGGTTCCGGTTCGGAAATAATTTTGACTTGTTTGTTCCCCGCCACCAAAAAAGTTTCGTTAGCGGTTACACCATAAAATTCGTTATCGCCACGGAAATCAGTTAAATCTACCCGCTTGCCGTCTTCCAGCAAGTAAACTTCCTGGTCATAAGTGCCGTACACGGTGTCGTATTTTAGCAAGTGCGCCAGAACGCGGGGATTAGTTAGGTCATTTATAGCAACCACTTCCGCTTCGTCCCTGGCTAGTATAATTTTAAACGCTGCTCGTCCTATTCGGC
>CAZNJL010000016.1:0-11413 GCA_964573325.1 uncultured Candidatus Saccharibacteria bacterium
GCTCATATTGACGCAGGTAAAACCACTACCACCGAGAGAGTCTTATATTACACCGGAAAATCTCATAAAATCGGAGATATTGACGAGGGTGACACTCAGATGGATTGGATGGGGCAAGAGCGCGAACGCGGAATTACGATTCAGTCCGCGGCCACTACCTGTTTTTGGCGTGACCATCGCATAAATCTTATAGATACCCCCGGCCATGTAGATTTTACAGCGGAAGTGGAGCGATCTCTTAGGGTTTTAGATGGCGGTGTGGTTTTGTTTGACGGTTCGCAGGGGGTAGAGCCTCAAAGCGAGACTGTTTGGCGACAGGCTGAAAAGTACCATGTTCCCCTTTTGTGTTTCGTAAATAAACTGGACAAAGTCGGCGGTGACTTTTACATGAGCTTAAATTCCATTAGAGAAAGGCTATCATCCAATGCTTTTGCTGTGCAAATTCCGGTGGGTTTGGAATCCACATTTAACGCTGTTATAGATCTTATTGAAATGAAAGCTTATTCATTTGAGGAGGAGTATGGGGAAAAGATCGTGGAAAATGAAATCCCCAGTGAATACAGAGAAAAGGCTGAACAATTCCGCGCTGAGTTAGTTGAGAAGTTGGCCGGATCCGATGATTTGTTGACAGAAAAATTCTTAAATGGTGCAGAGATTTCTAAAGAAGAGTTGAAAGCTTCTCTACGAAAAATGACCATTAGTGCGCAGTTATACCCTGTTTTTACAGGCTCTTCTCTGGGAAATATTGGGGTGCAGAGGCTCTTGGACGGGGTAGTAGATTATCTACCTTCCCCCAAGGATGTGGGAGCGATAAAGGCTTATAAGCAGGGTACAAGAGAAGAAGTTTCTATTCTGCCTACACAAGATGGACCTTTCGTCGCACTCGCATTTAAATTGCAGACAGATCCTTATGTGGGACGCTTGTCTTATTTTCGCGTTTATTCAGGGTCGGCCCGGGCGGGTTCTTATATTTTGAATTCTACTAAAAACACTAAGGAAAGATTGGGTCGTATTATCTTGATGCACGCCAACAAACGTGAAGAAATACCGGAAATCCACGCCGGGGAAATCGGGGCAGCGATAGGTCTGGAAGTTCAGACGGGAGATACTCTTTGCGATGAAAGTAATCCGATTGTACTTGAAGCAATAACTTTCGCCGAACCTGTTATCGGTTTGGTTATAGAGCCAAAAACAAAGGGTGATCGAGATAGGCTCGGTCAAAGCATTAAGAAGTTCTTAGATGAGGATCCTACTTTAAAAATTAAGACGGATAACGAAACAGCTCAAACGATTTTGTATGGCATGGGAGAGTTGCATTTGGAAATTATTGTTGATCGTCTGAAGCGGGAGTTTGGTATTGAGGTAGTTACCGGAATTCCTCACGTTGCCTATAGAGAAAGTGTCAGGAAGAAGGTTGAGCAAGAAAGCAAGTATATCCATCAATCCGGTGGTCGGGGTCAGTATGGTCACGTGGTTATAGAGCTTGAGCCATTACAACCCGGTGAAGGATTTATTTTTGAAAATAGGATTAAGGGCGGTGCTATACCTAAGGAGTACATTCCTGCGGTGGAAAAGGGAATCAAGGAGGCTTTGGATAGTGGTGTTATGGCAGGTTATCCCGTTGTTGATGTGCAAGTTAATCTGATAGACGGGTCTTTCCACGAAGTTGATTCTTCTGAACTGGCATTTAAGATCGCCGCCTCCGAAGGTTTTAAGGATGCTCAAAGAAAAGCCGATCCTTACTTGCTTGAGCCGATTATGAAAGTGGAGGTCATAACCCCCGACAGTTATATGGGTGATGTGATAGGCAACCTGTCGGGAAAAAGAGGTAAAATTGAAGGAACAGAGAAACGTGGTCAGGCCATAGTAGTAGAGGCGGAAGTACCTTTGGCAGAGATGTTTGGTTATGCTACAGTATTACGAAGCATGACCCAGGGAAGGGCTAGCTTTACTATGGAGCCAAGCCATTACGAAGAAGTACCTTCCGGCATAGCAGCGGCAATATCCGGTGGGGAAATAAAATAGTATCTAGTTTCTTCTCTTTTGTTGTGGTATATTCAGGACTACTGAAAGTAGTAATTAAGTTATTTAGTTTTGTTGCCGATTAGTAATTAGATTTGGTAACAATTAGGAAAGGTTAAAGAATGCCAAAAGAATTTATAAGAAATAAACCACATGTGAATGTGGGTACTATTGGGCACGTTGACCACGGTAAAACAACATTGACTGCGGCCATGAGCACAGTCTTAGCACAAAAATATCCCTCCGATATTAATGTGGCCTTAAAATACGAGGATGTAGAAAGTTCAGCTGAGGAAATTGCAAGGGGTATAACGGTTAATTTGTCTCATATAGAGTATGAGACCGAAAAGCGACACTATGCTCATATTGATGCTCCCGGACACGCGGATTATATTAAGAACATGATTACAGGTGCGGCACAAATGGACGGTGCCATCTTGGTTGTTGCAGCCTCCGATGGGCCAATGCCTCAAACAAGAGAGCACATATTATTGGCTAAACAGGTAAATGTACCGGCCATGGTCGTTTTCCTTAATAAGTGTGATATGGTAGACGATCCGGAGATTCTAGATCTTGTTGAGATGGAAGTTCGCGAACTTCTTACTAAATACGGATTTGATGGTGAAAACGTCCCCGTTATTAGAGGATCTGCTACCAAGGCTTTGGAAGGAGATGCAGATGCTGTTAAAGCAATAGAGGACTTATTGGATGCTATTGATACACATATTCCGACTCCCGAGAGAGATTTAGATAAGCCTTTCTTAATGCCCGTTGAAGATGTATTCTCTATTTCAGGCCGTGGTACTGTTGCGACCGGTAGAGTTGAGAGAGGTCAATTGAATTTGAATGAAGAAGTGGAAATCGTTGGTATAAGGGACACAAAGAAGACAGTTGCCACCGGAATTGAGATGTTCAAAAAACAGATGAAGGAATGTCAAGCCGGTGATAATGTTGGAATCTTGCTAAGGGGTATTAATCGCGAGGATATAGAGCGAGGCCAGGTTTTGGCTAAGGTTGGGAGTGTAACACCTCACACCGAATTTGAAGCCTCTGTATATATCTTATCCAAAGAAGAAGGTGGGCGACATAAACCCTTCTTTTCAGGGTACAAGCCTCAATTCTATGTTCGAACTACTGACGTGACCGGTGAAGTTATGCTTGATGAGGGGGTTGAGATGGTAATGCCCGGAGATAACGTTAATGTTAAGGTTAAATTGATCACCCCCATTGCAATTGAGGAGGGATTAAGATTTGCTATTAGGGAGGGCGGGCATACAGTAGGAGCCGGTGCAGTTACAAAAATAATTAAATAAGATGATAATTTAGCCTGGGCCCGCCTTTAGTGGGCCTCAAGTTGAAGAAATCTTTTATGCCTAAAGAACCAAAAAAGGAAGTAAGAATAAGGATAAAGTTAAAAGCCTACGATAGCCGAGTAATGGATGCTAGTTGCGAGAAGATTGTGGAGACAACCACAAGAACCGGTGCAAAAATTGTGGGACCTGTTCCCCTTCCGACAAGGAGGGAAATGTTCACCGTAATAAGAGGCCCCCATATAGACAAAAGATCTCGGGAGCAGTTTGAACTGAGGACTCACAAGAGAATAATCGACATTATGAGTCCGACTAGCTCAACCATTGATAGCTTATCTCACTTGGACCTTCCTGCCGGTGTCGGTATTTCACTTCAAATGTAAGGTTTGGGCGTTATAGATTATCCCTCTTAATCATTCTATTCATTCTCTCTGGTTTTTTGGCGTAGAAAAGCTTGGAAATTAATAGAAATGTTGGTACAATGCATCCCGATAGCCTTTGTGCTTTCACAGCAGACGAAGGGCTTTGGTATCCTATAAGGAATAAAAATTTGCTTTTATACTATGGAAGAACTGATATTAATAGGAAAAAAACTAAACATGACGCAGATTTTCAATGACGAAGGTCGTGTTATTCCTGTAACGCGTGTTCTTTTTGAAAATTTGGAACTACCTGATGAAGCAAAAGGCAAGTCAATAATTGTAGTCGGAACTTCCAAGGGAAAGGGTTTTACCGGTGTAATAAAACGATGGAATTTTAAGCGACAGCACGTAACCAGAGGTTCCTCCAACAAAATCAGGACCGGTGGTTCTATAGGTGCGCAAACTCCTTCAAAGGTTTTTAAGGGTAAAAAAATGGCCGGTCGTTCCGGAGGTGCGCAGGTAACTGTTAAAGGCTTGAAAATTGTTGATTTTAATTTTTCTGAGGGGATTGTCTTAGTTTCAGGTCCGGTTCCCGGAGCAAGAAACTCGGAAGTTACTTTAAAGGTTCAAATATAAGCATATGAAGATAAAAAAGTATTCAAAAACGGGCGAAGATAAAGGTCAGATTGATTTATCCACAGATGTTTTTGGCGTCAAACCGAATGTTCCCCTTTTAACTCAATATATATACATATATAGGACTAATCAAAGGCAAGGTACTTCTAAAACCAAGACAAAAAGTGAGGTATCGGGTGGCGGTAAAAAACCATGGCAACAAAAAGGCACAGGCAGAGCTCGTCAAGGTTCTACCAGAAACCCTCAATGGAGGCATGGTGGTATTGCCCACGGTCCCATTCCAAAAGATTGGGGTCTTTCATTTCCCAAAAAGATGCGTGTGTTGGCAATAAAATCGGCTCTTTCCTTGAAGGTGTCCAAAGAATCTATAAAAGCACTAGAGACCGTAGATATAAAAAGGCCTTCTACGAGCGAAATGTTTAATCTATTGAGGAAAATTTCAGCGCATGGTAAGGTACTTTTTGTTCAAGGTCAGAATAATTTGGTTCTCAGGAAAAGCCTGTCTAATTTAAAAAATGTGAGGTGTTCTTTGGTCCATAATCTTAACGCTTACGATATATTAAGAGCAAATAGCATTGTCCTAACTGAAGATTCCGTAAAGTACTTGGAGGAGAAATATGCGAATAAATAAGACACTAATACAGCCGGTTTTGACTGAAAAGGCAATGGATTTGTTTAGCAAGGAGGGAAAATATACCTTCAAAGTGGATTTATGGTCAACTAAAAAGTCAGTCAAAAAGGCCGTGGAAGATACATTTGGGGTTGAAGTTGGTGCTATAAAAACAGCAGTAGTAGCGGGTAAGCGCAAAAGGATAAACAAAACTCCTAGATTTACCACTACAAATATGTATAAAAAAGCCATTCTTAGTTTGAAAAAGGGAAAGTTGGATTTTTACCAAAAGAGTTAAAATATGATTAAAGACTACAAACCTACAAGTCCCGGGCAAAGGGCAAGAAGATCTTTAAAGAAGTTCGTGGATGATGTACGACCTGTCAAAAGGCTGACAAGACCTCTGAAAGGTTCTGTTGGTAGATCTGCCGGTTCTATAACCAGCAGACACAAACAGCGGGGCTCTAAGAAGCATTATCGCATAATAGACTTTAAGCGAGATAAGGTAGACATTAAGGCTGTAGTAGCTTCCATTGAACACGATCCTAATCGCGGTGCAAATATAGCCTTATTAAACTACGTAGATGGGGAAAAAAGGTATATTTTGGCCCCAATTGGCTTAGAAAAAGGGATGGTAATTATCTCCTCGGAATCCGCGGACGCACAGGTAGGAAATAGCTTACTTTTGAAAAACATTCCCTTGGGTGTGGATATTCATAATGTTGAAATAAATCCCGGGAAAGGCGGTCAAATAGCTAGGGGAGCAGGTAATTACGCCCAAGTAAACGCGAAAGAAGGTAAATATGCCAATGTCAAACTTCCTAGTGGCGAGATCAAGAAAATTCTATTAGAATGCAGGGCTACGATAGGGAGTCTTTCTAATCCTGAATTAAGGTTAGTTAACTTGGGCAAGGCCGGTAGAAATAGGCATAGAGGTGTAAGGCCGCATGTTAGAGGTGTCGCTCACGCAAGCCCAAGACAGCACCCGCATGGAGGTTCGTACAAGGACAACGGAATAGGTATGTCATCTCCCAAGACTCCTTGGGGCAAGAAGACTAGAGGAAATAAGACTAAGGTGAGACATCATACTGATAAATATGTAGTTAAAGAAAGAAAGCGCGGGAAGAAAGGCAGATAAAATGGCAAGATCATTAAAAAAAGGTTCGTTTATAGACGAAAAACTTTTAAAGAAAGTACAAAAAGCGAAAGCAGATAACATAAGAACTCCAATTAAGACTTGGTCTCGTAGATCTACTGTTTTACCTGAGATGGTTGGGTTGACCATGGCAATTCATAACGGTAAGAAACACATCGAAGTTTTTATTACAGAATCTATGGTTGGGCATAAGTTGGGAGAATTTTCCCCGACAAGAACATTTAGAGGACACTCTTCCAAAAAATTAGAGGAAAAGAAAGAGGGGCCATTGAAATGACACCTAAAGCACAAGTTTACGCAAAATACACAGGAGCTACTATCTCACCTAAAAAAGTGGTGCCCGTTGCGGCGATGATTAGGGGAAAGTCTTTAGAAGAGGCTAAAATCATATTAGCTTTTCATCAAACCAAAGTAGGAGAAATATTACTGAAAACGCTTGTCTCTGCTGAAGCTAGCGCTGTCTCAAATTCTAAACTAAATGTGGCAAAGTTATATGTTGCAGATGCGCAGGTCTCCTCAGGGCCCGTTGCCAAAAGAGGCAGGATAGTTGCTCGTTCTAGATTAAATCCTATTTTAAAGCGCACAAGTCACATTTTAATTGGTTTGTCCGAGAAAGATCAGGAATAATGGGTCAGAAGATTCACCCTTTTGGATATAGATTAGGCATATCAAAGAATTGGAAGTCGTTGTGGTTTGCTCCTAAGGATCAATATGCTGATTACATGTTAGAAGATCAGAAGATCCGTTCTTTTCTGTCTGAAAGACTTTCTTCCGCAGGGTTAAATTCTATTGACATTAAAAGATCTGTCAACGAGATTTCCATTACTTTGAAAGTGTCCAGGCCCGGGATGGTTATAGGAAAGAAGGGCTCCGGTATTCAACAGCTCGAGCAAGATTTGCATGACATGACTAAGGCTAAAACCAAATTGACGGTAGAGGAGGTTAAAATTCCTGAACTGGAGGCGACTCTAGTGGCAAATCATGTTTCACAGCAGATGATAAGAAGAGTTCCCTACCGCAGGGTGATTAATGCAGCAATAAGGTCCGCTATGGACAAAGGGGCCAAAGGTATAAAAATTAGGGTTTCAGGTGTGTTAAGTGGTGGTAACACGATTTCCCGAAGCGAGGTATATTCTGAGGGCTCTGTTCCGACTCAGACTTTAAGGGCAAATATAGATTACGCGCAACTTCATAGCAAACGCCTTTTTGGAGTAATTGGTATAAAGGTATGGATTTATAAGGGAGAAGAGGAGATTTAGATATGCCAATGATGCTACCGGGTAGAGTTAAATATCGTTCAGCCATGCGAGGGGTTATCAAAGGTGTGGCAACCCGAGGTGCAAATGTGGACTTTGGCGATTACGGATTAAAGGTTCTGGAACTGGGCTTAATTTCTTCAAGACAGATTGAAGCCGCAAGAAAAGCAATAACACATCATACTAAGAGAACCGGAAAGGTTTGGATTAGAATATTTCCGGATAAACCAATTTCCAAGAAGCCTAATGAAACGAGAATGGGCAGCGGAAAATCTCCCACAGATCATTACGCTGCTGTGGTTCGCCCGGGTATGATCTTATTTGAGATTGCCGGGGTATCTGAAGCTATTGCAAAGTCCGCTTTAACTAGGGCAGCCGATAAATTGTCACTTAAGACCAAAGTAGTAAGTTCGGATGTTTTTGGAGAATAATATGTTTGCTAAAGACTTGAAGAAAAAAGAAACCAATGAGTTAGAAAAGATGGTGTGCGACGCCAGAAAAGAGTTGGAGAAATTGCGAGCTGATATATATCAAAATAAAGGTGTCAATATGAACAAAATCAAGAACTTAAAAAAGGATTGTGCTAGAATGCTCACTGCTCTGAGCGATAGGAGGAAAAAAAGCAATGTCTAAAAAATTATTAAGGGGAGAAATAGTGTCTGTCAAAATGGATAAAACTGTTGTGGTCTCCATGGCAGCTGATAGGAAACACCCCATTTACAAAAAAACTATTAAAAGTAACCGCAGGTTTAAAGCACGTGATGATATGGGAGCTACTGTTGGAGATTTGGTTCTGATAGAAGAGCACAGGCCTTTTAGCAGAGAAGTAACCTGGGTTGTTAAAGAGATAATTAAAAAAGGAGAAAAGTAAATGTTACCTGTAGGATCTACGATAAAGGCAACGGATAATACTGGTGCTCAAAACCTGAAAATTATTGGAGTATCCGGTTTTTCTAAAAAGAGGTTTGCTCGGTTGGGGGATACTGTTGTTGCCGTTGTCAAAGGAGCCTCTTCTACGGGTGTGACTAAGAATCACTCAATTGTAAAAGCTGTTATAGTTCGCACTAAAAAGGAGAACCGCCGGAAAGACGGTAGCTATATAAGATTTAGTGATAATGCCGCAATATTAATTTCCGAGGATAAAAGCATGGTTGGGACTAGGGTTTTTGGCCCCGTAGCCAGAGAGTTAAGGGAAAGAGGTTTTATGAAGATTGTCTCTCTAGCTAAGGAGGTTTGGTAATCCATGAAAATAAGAAAAGGAGACAAAGTAAAAGTTATAATGGGTAAGGATAAGGGAGTTGTTGCGGAAGTTCTCAGGGTTTTAAATAAAAAGAACAAGGTAATTGTTTCGGGTGTAAACAAAGTTAAAAAACATGTTAAGCCCGGGCAGCTAAATCCGGAAGGCGGCATTGTTGAGTTTGAGAAGCCAATTGATGTTTCTAATGTTATGCACTTTGATGAAAAAGCAGGGAAGGTTGCTAGAGTTGGCTACAAATTTATAGACGGTAAGAAATATAGAATAAGTAAAAAAACCGGGGAGGTTCTAGACTTAAGAGATAAATAATATGACGGAAAGATTACAAGAAAAGTACAATAAAGAAATAGTGCCGGAACTGTTAAAGGAGCTGGGCATAAAAAACATAATGCAGGCGCCGCGAGTGTTGAAGATATCTGTAAACTCCGGTATAGGGGGATTTCGAGATAGTAAAGAACAGGTCGATACTTTTAAGGAGGAATTGACTGCTTTATTGGGACAAGTTCCCGTGACAAATCCCTCTAAGAAAGCCATTTCTGTTTTTAAAATCAGAAAGGGCGATATTGTTGGAGTATCGGCAACACTTCGCGGGGCTAAAATGTGGGCTTTTTTGGATAAACTTGTTAATATCATTCTGCCTAGGGTCAGGGATTTTAGGGGATTAAGCCTTACCGCTTTTGATAGCAATGGCAATTACTCAATTGGATTGGAAGACCATACTCTGTTTCCCGAAGTGAGCCCGAATAGAGTTAGAGCAAGCAGAGGTTTACAGATTAATATTGTGACTAACAGTAATAATAAGGAGTATAGTGAGTTGCTTTTAAGAAAGCTGGGCTTTTCTTTTGCGAAGAAAAACTAAGGTTTAAGAAAATATGGCAAAAAAAGGATTGTTAGAAAAACATAAAAAACCCGTTAAGTTTTCGACTAGAAAGTGTAGCCGTTGTTCCCTTTGCGGAAATCCAAGGGGTTTTATGAGAAGATTTAAAGTTTGTAGAAAGTGTTTTAGGGAATTGGCCCATGACGGAGTTCTTCCGGGGGTTAGAAAGGCTAGCTGGTAACCGATATGGATCCCATAGCTAACATGTTAAGTGCAATCAAAAACTCATACATGGTGGGTAAACCTTTCATTGAGATTCCCTACTCTAAACAGAGAGAGCAAGTAGCCAAGGTTTTGGAAAAGAGAGGGTTTTTGGCCAAAATCAAGGTTTTTAATCCCAAGGATGCTCCGTATAAGGGTTTGCATTTGGATTTGGCTTACGATGAGACTAAGGTGCCATCTTTGAATGAGATTAAGAGAGTCTCTAGACCGGGTCGTCGCCTTTACATGAAGGCGAGTGAATTGCGTCCGGTGAAGAGCGGGTACGGATTATTGGTTGTTTCTACTCCCCGAGGTATGATGTCCGGTGAGGACGCAAGAAAGAAAAAATTAGGGGGAGAAGTCATTTGCAAGGTTTGGTAACATATGTCAAGAATTGGTAAGTTAGCAATAAATATTCCTTCGGGAGTCAAAGTTTTTGTAGAGGGTCGTACCGTTAAAGTTACGGGTCCCAAAGGTGAGCTTTCCTTGCGCTTAAGAAGTGACATCGAGTTAGATTTGAGTGGAGATACCATTAAAGTTGTCTCTAAAAATAAACAAACTACAGCATATTGGGGTACGACCCGAGCTTTACTCGCAAACGCTGTTCGGGGTGTTAGCGAAGGATTCGAAAGAGGGCTGGAGCTTGTGGGTGTAGGTTATCGTGTTCAGAAGTCCGGGAATAACCTTTCCATGACTTTGGGGTTTTCCCACCCGGTGGAATTTGCTGTCCCGGACGGCATAGATTTTGAAGTTGTTGAGAATAACATTATTAAAGTGAGGGGTATCGACAGGCAGTTGGTTGGTCAAACGGCGGCCAAGATTAGAAAAATACGTAAGCCCGAGCCTTACTTGGGTAAAGGTATAAAATATGATAATGAGGTTATAAGAAGAAAGGCTGGCAAGTCCGTTGCAAGCGCCTAGCTATATGTCAAAAGTAATATTAAGGTCAACAAAGGAAAAAAGAGCAATTAGGTCCAGATCGAGAATGGTTGGCACATCAAACATGCCGCGTCTTGCTATTAATAGATCTAATCGTTACATATATGCTCAGCTAATTGATGATGTACGAAGTATAACTCTCACCACTATTGATGATGCCTCCATCGAAGCCCACAAAGGTAAAAATAGAACAAATGCCGCCCGCGAGTTAGGTAAGGTGTTTGCTGAGCGATCCAAGAAACTGGGTATTCAATCAGTTGTTTTTGACAAAGGTTCATACAAATATCATGGAAGAGTAAAAAGTTTTGCAGAAGGTGCCCGCGAAGGAGGTTTAGTTTTCTAAATGGCTAGAGGTTTTGTACAAGAAAAAGAATACCAGGACAAAGTTGTTGAGATAAAGAGAGTTTCAAAGAAGACCAAAGGTGGCGATAACATAAACTTCACGGTTTTGGTGGTTATTGGCAACAAAGCAGGTGAGGTGGGGGTTGGTTTATCCAAGTCCAGCAATGTAGCTTCCGCGGTTAGGAAGGCGCAAACTGATGCCAATCGAAATAAGGTTAGAGTAGTCCTAAAAGATGGAACAATATCTCACGAAGTTAGCGCTAATTACGCGGGTGCAGAAATTCTGATAATGCCGGCGCCGGAAGGGTCCGGGCTGATTGCCGGAGGTGCTGTGAGAACAGTGTTGGAGCTAGCCGGAGTAAAAAACGCGTCTTCCAAAATGTTGGGAAGCAGTAACAAAACATCCAATGTAAGATGTACCATTAAAGCTTTACAGAAACTAAAGGA
>CAZNJL010000017.1:0-10494 GCA_964573325.1 uncultured Candidatus Saccharibacteria bacterium
CTCTTTTACTTTGGATATCTCGGACACCTTTTTAATAATTTTTACCGGACCTGTACCCACTCCGGGGGAGGCGGCTAAACCTTCTATGATAAATTTGGCTGATTTGGTTGAATCTATAACCGCAACATCGCCTTCTTGCTTTCTCTCCAAAGTCGTTACCGGACGCGATTGTACAATAAGTAATTTTCCATTTTCCATTCCCCATTCAATGTCTTGCGGGTTTCCGTAGTGCTCTTCAATCTTTACACCCAGTTCCGTGAGCTTTTCTACATTCTTATCGTCAAATTTCTGTTTTCTCTGGTGAGCCTTCGCAATAGGAGTCTTACCTGACTTTGTTAACTGCCATGTCTGTTTGGAAATATGCTTTGACTTTATTCGCCTGGTTTCTTTATTAACAATAAATTGATCGGGGGTTACTTCGCCGGAGACAATCGGTTGACCCAATCCATAACCCGCTTCAATAGAGATTTCCCGACGATTGTTGGTTATTGGATTTACCGTAAACATTATTCCGGAAACTGCTGATTGAACCATCAGTTGCACCGGCACGGCAATTCCTACCTTTGTGTGGTCAAACTTATTCTCTGTTCTGTAGAAAATGGCTCGTGCCTCAAACAAAGAAGCCCAACATTTCTGGACATGCTTCACCACATCTTTGAAACCCTTGATATTTAGGTAACTCTCCTGCTGTCCGGCAAAAGAAGCTTCGGGTAAATCCTCGGCCGTAGCGGAGGAACGGACTGCGACTAAGAGATCGTGCTCACCACACAGCTCGTGGTAGGCTTTTTTAATTTCCTTGGCTAAATCATCAGGCATTTTGGCGGCTAAAATAGCTGTTTGAATATTTTTGGATGCCCTGACCAAAGCCTTGGAGTCATTTGTGTCTAGACCTGACAATTCGGTTAGGATTTTATGGCGTATTGCTGTGGTATCAAGAAAATCATAATAAGCTTGTGCCGTCACAACAAATCCGTCGGGAACGGGTATTCCGGCGGAAAGCATTTCTCCTAGGTTGGCACCTTTTCCTCCGACAAGAGGAATATCTTCTTTTCTAATTTGAGAAAACTCTAGTATATGGGCAGTGGATTTTTTCATATTTTAAGTATATAGATTGCCGTGGAAAGTTCAACATTAGGTCAGGTTGCGGGAGAAAGGTAAATTAAAAGTTTAAACCAAGATATCCCTAAACCAACGAAGGTACAACGTACCATTACCGTGAAATAAGCATAAACCATCTAAATTCCAAGAAACTTTCAATAAATTTTTGGAACATAAATACAGCTCTATTGTAATCAACAGCCTTTTTAATTTAGCTTGATTAATATATTCAAAAGGATACCCAAAATTAGCGTTTTCCCGATATTTAACCTCAAAGAAATACAAACGTCCCTGTTTAGCTGCCACAACGTCTAGCTCGCCATACTTGCAAGACCAATTACGATCTAAAATGATAAATCCTTCATGGATCAAATACTGATTGGCTATATCTTCGGCGCGCTTTCCATGAAAAAGTGATTTTCTACCCACATCTAAATTTAACAAATCAATTTCGCGTGTCTAGGACGAATATTCTACTTAAAGTAGAGGAGTATCCGGAGGAATCGCGTAATAACTGGCCAACTGCCTCGCAAGGTCCATCCATAAAGGCACTGCGGTTTCGGCCGCAAAAACACTTGCAGAAGGTCTCTCTAGTTTAACTAGCATTGAGAATTTTTTGCTTGTCGCCAGAAAACCAACAAAGGTAGCGTTGGTTGCTGATGGATCGTAGTCACCATCAATAAATATTTGTCCTGTCCCTGTTTTTCCGGCAACTTTATATCCATCAATATTAAAATATCGCGACTCACCCTGAGCAACGGCGCCGATCAATAACTCCTCCATAACCTGAGATTTCTTTTCAGATAGAACTTTTCTTATTTTCTGCGGCCTCATTTCTATCGGTTTTTCTTCAGACATAATTTGAGAAACTATTCTGGGACGGTATAAAATACCTCCGTTGGCGAAAACATTAAAGGCATTAAGAATCTGCAAAGGAGTGGCGGAAATTCCTTGGCCAAAGGCAATATTTGCTAAATCGATGTCAGTCCAAGAATCCGCATCTCGAATTATTCCCGTATCTTCGCCCTCTAAAATCATTCCTGTTTTTTGCCCAAATCCAAAGGAAGTAAGATACTTGTGTAAGTTTTTTGCTCCAACCTGATGGCCAACCCAAGCCGCCCCGATATTGTTGGATTTCTGCAATAGTTGCGCAATATTCTGTACTCCGTGATGCTTGCCGTCCCAGTTATCTATAATGTGTCCCGAATAATTGACCGGACCGGAGTCAACAAAGGTGCTTGAGGGGTTTATAATACCTAAATCAATTCCCGTGGTAATAGTAAAAGGTTTCATAACAGAACCCGGCTCATAAGT
The DNA here is from genome assembly GCA_964573325.1 of uncultured Candidatus Saccharibacteria bacterium. Lineage (GTDB taxonomy): Bacteria > Patescibacteriota > WWE3 > UBA101185 > UBA10185 > JAGPFW01. Next base: position 2,413 of record CAZNJL010000017.1, read on the forward strand.
TTCGGAAATAGCCAGATTTTTCGTGTTTTCAGTCACATCAGACGGGTCAAAAGTCGGATAATTTGCCAACGCAATTATTGAACCGGTAAGAGGATCCATTACGACAACTGTTCCCGATGCCGCGCCGTATCTTTCAACAGCGTCTGCCAACTCTTTTTCCACCATAAACTGGACCGGCCGTTCTATAGTCAAAGTCACATCTCGCCCACTGATGGAATCCACATAGTCGTAACCTCCTGAAAGTATTGGGTTACCTAGAGCATCTTTTTCCTGAATAACTTTGCCACACTTACCGTGCAAATCTCCATCAAGGCCGCCTTCTATACCAAAGTAACCTAACCTATCGCCTTTTTCATTCATGGCGACAAAACCTAATAAATGTGCGGCTAAGGTTCCTTCGGGGTAAAACCTTTGAGGAGATAGCTCAAATCCCAAACCGTCCAAACCTAGCCCCAAGACCGCTTCTTTCGTAGCCGGGTCAATCTTCCTCTCCAAAGCAATCCACCACAGGTCGTTATCTATTAAATCGTAATACTTGGCAAATAATTCTTCACTTGTTCCACGCTCTTCGGAAGCGAGAAAATCCGCCATATCTTTAGCAAATTGACCCTTATCGGTAATTCTTTTGGGCTCTGCGTATAGTAGGTAATAGTCTTGATTAGTGGCTAAAACTGCCCCATCGGCGGATAAAATGCGACCTCGCTTTGCAGGAATATCCTGAACAATCCAGTGTTGCGCATTAGCAATAGTAGAATATTTTTTATGCTGAAAAACCTGAATTTGAGCTAATCTTCCGAAAATCACCAAAGACAGAAGGGCAAAAACAAGGGTTAGGACCTTTATTCTGTTTACGCACAAGGTTGTAAGCTTTCTAGGCACAATAATTATAAAGCCGGCTAAGGTCTGTTATCAGGCAATGACGCAACAACAACGGATCCAATGGTCAAAAGCGAGGATTCCATATTAACAAATCCTAGTTTGGTTGCGTTTTTCCTAGCCCTTTCTAACGAGGATAAAACCGAATCTCTATACTCCAGACCGGTTATCTCTTGATGCAAACTTCCCTTATTACAAAGAATTTGGTTCAATTCTCCTGTTTTAACGGCGTATTTGTTGCTTATAAACAACTGCGCGAGAAAGCAGGTTGAAAATAAGAACAATGAAAGTCTAAACAGTGTTTGGTATGGGTTTTGTTTGATGTTTTTAATTATTCTCATTTTTAAATTCTCTTAATATTTATTAACCGGTTTTAAACTAAGCTTTTCTCAAAAATACGCATTTTTGCACTACGGGAGCGGACATTTTTAGCCACCTCTTCCTCCGATGGGACTATCGGCTTATCCGTTAACTCTTTCATAACGTAGGAACTGCGGCTGCTGCTTTTACTATTGTCAGCCGAAACCTCCAGCGCAGGCTGCACGATTTGACCAAATTGCTTGGCCACTTTATCTTCGAGCGAATGGAAGCTAATTACGACCATTCGTTCGCCAGGCAGTAATAACCGTGCAGCCTGAGGCAGTGCTGTCTTCAAATTTTCAATCTCGTCATTAACGACGATGCGCAGAGCTTGGAAGACTCTGGTTGCGGGATGTATTCTTCCCCGCTCGTAACCTGGAGGGGCTACAGACTTAAGCAACTCTGCTAGTTGTTTAGTAGTCTGAAGCTTCTGCAAATCGCGAGCACTTACTATAGCTTTGGCAAATTTTTTAGCTAATATCTCTCCGGAGTATTCCCGAAATATTTCGGCTAACCTATTTTCCGGAAGGGCGTTAACTAAATCGGCCGCGGTAACTCCTAAAGTTCTGTCAAGGCGCATATCCAACGGTTGGTCGTTTGTAAACGAAAGACCCACATCTTCCTCCAACTCTGATGAGGAAAATCCCAAATCAAATAAAATCCCGCTCACCTTGCTAAAACCGCTTTCAATGGCTATTTTTTCAATGTGCCTAAAGTTTCCTAAAACCGATACGAAATCTTCGTTTAATCCTTCCTGTTCAATTCTTTCTGAAGCGCGGTTTAAAGACCCTTTGTAGCAATCAATTCCTAGAACCTGCGCGCCGGTCTTTAAAAGTTCTAATGCATGTCCGCCATCTCCTAGAGTAGCGTCAATATACTTTTTGCCTTTTCCCTGCATTTTAGGCAAAAGATATCTAAGAACTTCCTCTTTCAAAACGGGTAAATGATAAGGCATGATTTACTCCGTTATTCGTTCCGATATATTTTCAAGGTGCTTATTCCAAGCATCCTTATCCCAAACCTCAATATGGTCGCCTACACCGATTACAGCGGTCTTTTCTTTGACGCCGGCGTACACTTTCAACGCGGGAGGTATAACCAACCTTCCCTGGGCATCAACGGATGCCTCTACCGCCGAAGTGTATATGTAGCGCTCTAAATCACTTCTCTTCGCGGCACCAGCTAAATTATCAACTTGTCTCTCAACCCGATCCGACCAATCAACGTAATCGTAAACCAAAACACACTTTTCAAATCCTTTGGACAAGACAACGGCATCTCCTGTGATCTGTTCACGGTGCTTCTTGGGCAGGGCTATCCTATTTCCCGAAGTAATGTTCGGGTTGTACTCCCCAAGAAACATTTTCATATCAAAACTTTCAAATTCCTGAGTCCTGTTTTTCCGCTTTTCACCATTGCTCACCAATTTATATCCAATAATGTACCATAAGATATCCAGTGTCAATACAAAAATAACCCGAAAGTCGGGTAGATTGACAAAGAAATGCTCCTTATAGTATTGTAGGGAGAGTTTTCGACACATCACATCAGGCTAGGAGGAAAGGTGAGCAAGAAAATTACGGAGCAAGCGGCAAAGGAAGAGATGAGAAAGGTGGTACTGGAAATCCTGAGAGACCAAAGCAAATGGAGTTCTCATGCAGCCTACTCCGGTGAGCTCTCGGGTGTCCTCGGTCAAATCTACGCTTCGTGGAAGGGCAAGATTCCTGACTGGTATTACAAGGTAAGTTGCCTAATGAGCGAGATCTGTTGCATTCTCTCCGCGCACCTCGAAAAAGTGGGGGAGCTCGGCGCAACTTTGGGCACCTTACTGGCCATCCAGTGGGGAAAGCCAATTCCCGAGTTCCTACATAACTGGGAGAAAGAACTGAATACGGAGGTCAAGGAACAGATTTTAGCACTCTTTGACTAGATGCAAAAAGTAGGGGGGAAGCCAAGAGCAAAAAAGAAAAAGCGCTTGCCCTACAGCAGACCCAAAAAATCTGCTTGCTTCCCCTTTTTTCCACCTATTCCAAGAATATCTTGTTTCAAAGAGTAATCTCTTTGTACAGCACGCGCTTCTGCTCCATCGTATCTCGATCCCGTACTGTAACCGTGCCATCTTCCAACGAGTCGTAATCTACAGTAACACAATAAGGCGTGCCAATCTCATCCTGACTTAAGTACCTTTTACCAATATTTCCACGATCATCCCAAGCTACATGGTAAAACTTGCTTAAATGCTCGTAAACTTCGCGAGCCTTCTCCACAATCTCGGGTTTGTTCCTTACTAAAGGAAATACCGCAAACTTGTAAGGAGCGACGGCGGGATTCAGTTTTAAAACAACCCGAGCTGCTTCCTGCGTATAAGCTTCCGTGAGCAAGGCCAATAAAACGCGATTTAGTCCAAACGTCGGCTCTATAACGTGTGGCACAATTTTATTCCCCGTCATAGGATCGGTATATGTTAAATCCACTCCGGATTTTTCCATATGGTTTTTCAAATCGTAATCGGTACGATATGCTAGCCCAAACATTTCCTTGTATCCCATGGAAAATTCGTAATCCAAATCTTCTGTGGCAATGGAATAGTGAGCTCTCTCTCCATCCGTGTGAGTGCGCCACCTCAGCCGATCCTCCGAAATTCCAAGATCGACAATCCATTTGCGCATCTCTTCCTTCCAGTAAGCGAAAAGATCTTGCCAATTACTCTCTTCGGAATTAAAAAAGTATTCAAACTCTGCCAAATTAAATTCCAAAGTCCTAAAAATAAAGTTACCCAAAGTTATTTCGTTCCTAAACGCTTTTCCAAACTGAGCCAAACCAAATGGCAGTTTTGGATGAATTGTGTCTAGTATATTTCTAAAGTTTACAAACATTCCTTGGGCAATTTCTCCGCGTAAATAGGCTAAAGATTTTTCGCCGGGAATAATTCCGATAGAGGTTTGAAATAATTGGTTGAAGTTCTTAGCAGAGGTCCAATTAAATTCCCCGCATTGAGGACATTTTATTTGATACTGCAAAATTAACGCGTCTAATTCTTCGAGGGCACGTCCCTCAACTTTTTCAGACTTATCCATTTTTTCCAGAGCACTTTCGACCAAATGATCAGCGCGCGTACGATATTGACATGATCGGCAATCCACTAGCACATCGGTAAAACTTTGGGTGTGTCCGGAAGCTTCCCAAACCTTAGGAGACATTAAAATGCTAGTATCCAAACCGTAAATTTCGGGACGTGCATGAACAAAATTTTTCCACCAGGAATCAACAATATTCCTCAACATTTCCACACCCAAAGGTCCCAGATCGTACGTATTAGCCAAACCTCCATAGATTTCTGAACCGGGAAAAATAAAGCCCCTTCTCTTACAAAGACTTACTATAGAATTAAGGTCAATAGGGCGGTTTTTTGTTTCTGCCATGAGGATAGTATATCACAGGAAATAATACGACCTGAAATACTAAAAAAATGAAAAAAACCTAAATTCAATCGGATAATAATCTATCCGGATAATTTAACTATCAAATAATTTTCTAGTACAACAAGGGTTTTATTTAACTCCGCCGTTTCCGGCTTAAAAAATCTGTAATCTGACGCCTTTAGGAACTTAACTTTATACAGAAGAGCCGCAACCCTAAGCGAAATTTCCTGCTCAAACGATTTACAATCAGAGCAAACCAAGCCCCCCTTATCAGGATTAAACCACACTGACGACCAGGATTTAGAAAGTTTTTTGCCACAAAAAACGCATCGACTTAAGGACAGACTATACCCCAAAACCCCCATGAAGTTAATGTAAAAATAAGCTAGCACAGCTTTTGGGACAACTTCGCCTGTATCCAACAAACTTAGCGATTTTTCTAGCGCTGTAAAAAGTTTTGGATCGGGAGCGCCCTCTTCAACTTGCTTTAAGACTAATCCGGCAATTTTATATGCGGCTTCAGTTGAAACTAAAGAATCTTTTAAATGGCGAAAAGACTTTAAATGCTTTACCTCCGTAATAGTCCTGTAGCCTGTAGAGGATTCGTAGTAATTTAGAAAGACAAGATTCAGGGTGTCTAAGCTACCCGAGCGCCGTGAAGAAATTTTACGAACCCCCCTAGCTATAGCACTAATCTTACCGTCCTTATCAGAATAAAGAGTTAATATCTTATCTGCGTCAGCGTAATTTGTAGATTTTAAGACAAAACATCTAACATTAGCGTAGGCCATGTCTGATTCTGCTAAAGTTTAACTTCAACCTCAAAATCCTTATCCAGCTCAACCGTCCGTGTGTAATCGGGCAAATTAATGATGTGCGTCTCTACATCTATTCCGGGTTGCTTTTGTATCAAAAGGCTGTACTTACCGTTGTCAAGGTCAATGATTCCGTCAGGAAGATAATATTTAAACGAGACGGTTCTTTTTTCACCGGGTGCCATGCCCAAGAAGCCGTCAAAATAGTCTTTACCCCTTTCGGGACCGCCACCTGTCAATTTCTGATCAAATCCCGTGGATTCTATTAACTCACTACCTTCCGGAACATACAAACGAACCCAATCCTGATATCTGGTCGCAAAAGCCCCATAGCTAGATTCGGGCATGTTGTAAGTGTAATCCATGGAGACAGTTCTAACCCAACGGTCTTCTGATTTTTCCAACTTATGTGTCACGACTTTGTCCACAAACCAGTTTGTTTTATCGCCACCCAAATTGGTGGACACCACATAGGCATAGTCTCCTTCTACCGGGTCAGCGATCCTTCCACCAATGCCATACTCTTCGATCATCGCTTGCGCTTCCTGATCGTACATAAAGTATAAAATGTGTTTCCGCGCTGATAAATCAATACCTTTTTCTATGAGAGGTGACCAAAGATTGCTTTTGGATTCAAAGACATTGATCAGCATTGCTTGCATTAGATAACCCAAAACGTCTTTACGGCCCGCTTGCTCCTTTAAAGTCAGACTTGCGATTTTCTCTAATTCCAAAACTACATTTTCCGATGTATATGTCAGACCTCCAACCGTAACAGGGCCTGTAATTTCTAACAATTCCTCCAGAACTTGCGTATCTATTGCGATAAAGCCATCTACCGGTTTAATTTGTCCGGGAGCTATTTGCATGGCCATGTCGTAATACAAATTAAAATTTTCCAGGGATGTCGGAAAGTCCGGCGAGTAGTTGGTATCTCGGGCGTACAATCGGGGCACCTTTAGATAGGTAGTGTAAGCGGCGGGTGGTTGGGGGAAAGTGTAGTACGAGTCAATCGCATCTAGTATAAAATCAATGCTGTACATATCATAGGAGCTAAAATCGGAATTCAAAGTAGCGTTTCTCACCTTAAATGTGGCGTAATTAGTCCAAAAGCCTCCGGTAGGGCGAAGCTCCTTGTCATTTTGCATAATAATCATGTAGCGCAGCTCAGTTCCATCAGCACCAACTAGCCGAGGAATTGTTAATAAAGCGTTCTTAATGTCGGGAGCAGCTTTTCGCAACGAAGTTAATACGGATTGAATGAGAAGCATATTTGCCCTAATCTCGTATTTTCCTACTTTTTCCGGATACTTATTAAAGTCAACTCCGTTTAGAGAGTCACCTGCAAGACTTAATTCACCAATCAGTCCATCGGTGTCTTCGGCAATTTCAGGCATTATCGCCACCCAACTTGATATAGCTTCGATAAGATTTAAAGCGACAATCTCCTGCTCCTCCGATACGCGCAGCCCCATAGCATCAGCAAAAGGTTCCACTAAATCCGCGAGTTCCCGAACGGAGGAAAGTACATGTTTCCCCGCCGTTAAGAATTTTCCCGCGTCTTGATAGTAATAATCTACAAAAGGAAGTCTCCCCAGTAACTTAAAATCGTTTTCTAAACTATTCTCTATGCTTGCTAGATTAGTTTCCGCATTATCTACACCTTGCCTAATTTCAATCAAGTCACGATTAACAAACCCGGTTCTAATGACGGTAATATCTGCTTTAAGATTCTTACCGTAACCCACAAGCCTGATCAGAGGACGCCCAACAATCAAGTACCCCAAAACTCCCAGAAGTGCAAAAACCCCAAGAATAATACTCAGTGTCTTCTTAGCTCGAGGGTTTAGCTTAATTTTTCTAAAAACTTTTCTTGATCTAGGGGCGCGATTTATACTCGAAGTTCTACTTGAAAAAAACTTTTTATTATTAGAAGGATTCCAAAAACCTAAATGCATTTACTTTGCTCCTTTCTTGGTTAAAACTACATAAGGGGTCACAAATATAACCTTCAAATCATACAGTATTGACTGTTTACTTGCATAGTTCGCGTCCATTCTTACCCTATGCAAAAAATCTATTTCGGATCGCCCACCTACCTGCCAAGTACCGGTTATGCCCGGCTTCACTTTTCTCAACCCCGCCATGCCTTCTCTTGCTTCCGGATATTTTACTAATTGCTCCTCTACTTCGTATGGATAGTACGCCCTGGGCCCAACGATACTCATGTCACCCCACAAAACATTAAAAAACTGAGGTAACTCATCGATGCTGTATTTACGCATAAAAATACCACCAGGGATTATTCTTGGATCTTCTTCAGCCTCAATTTTGTAACTGTTCGCTTTATACTTTTCATATAAATCCTTGTGATTAAGCAACCATTGATGCGCGTTCGGGATCATAGACCTAAATTTTAAAAATCTAAATGGCTTTCCTCCTTTACCCGCTCTTTTGGGAGTATCGGCCAAAACCGGACCATTGGGAGACACAACTTTTATATAAATAGCTGTGATCAGCATTATTGGAGAAAAGATCAGAATGCCAACAATTGATCCTGTTATATCCATAATTCTTTTGGAGGTGTCATAAAAAGTCATGCGTTCTTA
>CAZNJL010000018.1:0-10174 GCA_964573325.1 uncultured Candidatus Saccharibacteria bacterium
AACGGACCTAGCTATAGTATCCGGATCTTCTACATAATTGGGATAGGCAAAAGCATGCATATCGGCAATAATAATGAATGTTTCGTACTCCTCTTGAAGTTTTACTCTGTTTTGAAGTGAACCAACAAAGTGGCCTATATGTAGTTTTCCTGTGGCATTGTCCCCTGTGAGGATGCGTTTTTTCGTTAATGCTTCTTTCATAATCATAGTCCTTAAATTATTTTGTAGTTACGCTATTTATTCTGTCGTCATGCCGTCAAAGCCTGCCTTCCGTTCTTTTATTTACTCTGTAGTTAGACCATCAAAATCGGTGTCGTTACTCTCAGCCTCATCTTTTGTTTTGTGGACAATCCCATCCTCATGGTGTGCCGGGGAATAGATTGTGTAAAGCTTTAAATCTTCGGTATTGGAAGTATTTATGATGTTATGTTCGGCTCCCGCGGGAACTACGACTGCCACACCGTCACTTAGCTCGTATTCGTTGTCATCAATAATACATTTTCCCTGACCGGCCTCAAATCGGAAGAATTGGTCGTTATCTTCGTGGATCTCTAACCCAATTTCTTCTAGGGGCTTTAGGCTCATTAGCACAAGCTGGCTGTATTCACCTGTGTAAAGCACTTTTCTAAAGTTGTTATTTTGGACAGTTTCGGTTTCTATATTTGTTCTGTAACCTTTCATGCGGTTCCTTTCTTTTGTAATTAGTTATGTTTGTTATGGGTATTATATCAGGGTTTGGAGGATTCTTTTTACTAAATAGACTCTCGCATCTTGGCAGTTATTCCTTACATTTCGTTACCCCAGAACTTCTAAACAGTAAATCCAACTAATTTAACTAACAACCAAGAAATAATCAAGAACGAGAAAGAAAAAATCGGGACAAAAACAAGTTTCATTTTATCTTTTGGTTGAAATGACCAAGATGAGTAGCCGAACGATTTCAGTTGTTCAAACAGATTTTTATCTTCGGTTTTAATTTTTTTAATCGCAAGACCAATAACTAGAGCTGAAATCGGTAAAATATAAGTAACCAACATAGGAATCAAAAAATCGCTTATAAAATATCTCATATGTTTTATACTATAATTAAGTTCTCCAATCAATGAGGGCGACATAAACAGACCATATACTAGAAAAGGTACAGCTATAAAAAATAAAACTGTGGCAACTCTCCTTTTCCAAAAATATCCCTTCTGTTTTATTTCAACAAGCAATGAATTGGTATTCTCGTTTTTGTTTTTCGTGCCAATCAATACCGTTGTGATCAACAAACCAAAAAGTGTTAGAAAGTTAGACAATCCAATAAAACCAAGTTTTACCGGATTTTTTCTTAAATCTCTAAAAATAACCATACCTCCTAAAATTCCCGCTAATGTTGAGCTTAATATAAACAGAATTATCGCGCTGACTACTGGATGTATAGCCACAAAGGTTGAATAATAAGCTTTTATCGGTGTTTGATTATTTATCCATAAGTCATCGGTCAAAAACCTCGAGGGTGCGTTAATTTCTATTTTGGTATAGCTAACATTTTGATCCCCGCTACTATAAAAATTCTCTAGATCATCGGCAAAACCCGCGTAGCTGTCAACATAATAATCTATTTTTGTATAGCTTTCGATGTCTTGAAATACTTTTGGCGAAACGTGGCCGATTATTCTGATTGTGGCAGGAACTATTTTGCTTCCATAAACACTTGTAGGAAGCAGCGGAAAATAAACATCTTTTGTGGGAAATGTTACAAAGATGCCTTTTTGTGCGGTTGTTGTTTTGATATAGGCATCACCAATTTTTTTTGGCTCAAGAACAGAAAAATCCTTTCTAATTTCCTGAATTAATTGTTCTTTTATTGAAGGATTTGCTTCTAAAAATTCATATTGTTCTTTCCAATTCGCATAGTTTGGGTCCTTTCCCTCTTTACCGGCATTTTCGAAATCAGGGAATTTTTCATCTAAAACGATAAGAACTCTGCCCAAACCTGGGTAAAGGCTTGGATTATTGAAATAACTCTTTAACCGTGTTTCTATTTCTTCAGGTGATAGGGCAGTTACTTTTGGTGTAATCCAGGAGGCAATAAATGAATATTCTTTGCCGATATAACTATCTAAAACAGGAATAGAACCACTTTCAATTCTTAAGTTTTTGCTTTTTAAATAATCATATAAGCCGGTTGCAGTTTTGGCGGTAACAATTTCTGAAGTAATGCCCTCCTTCTCTAAATGCTCATAAACCATGACATCCTGCTCAACATTTTTATCAATGCCTTGAGATACTCCAATCGAACCATCAAACCCCATAGTACCGGTAGTGCCCAGTGTTTTAGAAAATAATCCAAAAGGAATTGTATAAATTTGGGTCATCTGTAAAAATTTTGTCGTATCGTCTAGCCTGGACTTTGCTTTTTTTGAAATTTCCTCGCCGCTTAATCGGGGCAAGCTCTTAACAACATCAATCGCAACCTTGTTGGGGTCGGACGGAACCGGAAAAAGCCAAACAATACCATTGCTATTTTCATCTTCAAACCCGACGCTGATAATCATTTTCTGTAATCCGCTATCGTAATTGATGAAAGCCTGCTGATTGCTTTCGTTTGAGTAATCCCAGCGGTCGGAATATGGGTCGGGCTCAATTAGCATGCCATCCGCAAAAACTGATCTAGGCCTACTGAAAGAAAGTACTACCAAAAACACAATTAAGGATAAAGTAACGAATGAGTGTGATTTTCTAAAGTTGTTATTTTGGACAGTTTCGGTTTCTATATTTGTTCTGTAACCTTTCATGCGGTTCCTTTCTTTTGTAATTAGTTATGTTTGTTGTGGATATTATAGCAGGGTTTATGGAACTAATTTTCTTTTTCGTACCCACTCTCGAGCTCTTTATCCGAGGTGTTTCCTAATTCCCTCGCGCTCTTATCACTAATTACGCTTTCACCTGTCTGTTTCTCAATTTCCTCTCTTGCTTTCTTTGCTACTGTCCCACCTTCATGAGCTATTTCCTTGTTGGCCGGAAGTCCCTTCGGCCTCTTCTTTTTTGAAATTTCTGTCGTAGATACTTCTGCTAGCATATTTAAAACTAGCTCAAGATTTGTCATATTGTCTCTCAAACCTTGTTTTTTCAACCCCTTAAATTCTTTGTATGCTTTAACCGTTTTGTCTGCCCACGCTTTTGTGATTTCGTCCGTTAGAATCGCGTACTCTAAACCATCTTTTACTCCTCTTTTTTCCCACTCATCCGTGAGTTCTTTTCTAACCTCTATACTTTTGAGTCTTTGATTTATCCACTCCTTTGAATACCCTTTCTGTAAATAGGTTTTCATGGCCCTGTCAAAGGCTAATTCGGGATCTTCTGTTTCTTCAATTCGTTCGTAACCTACTTGTGCTAGCCATAGTTTAAACGGCTCTGCCTTGGGAGAAGGGATGGATTGAATTAACCGTAGTAGAGTTTCTGTGTCGGCAACATCCGTTAAATACTTCTTTCCGTCAGTAGCCTTAAATTTGAGTTGTACGATTTTTTCGTACAACTGGCTTCCTTCCTGATTCAGCTTGATTTTCAAGTCACTCCAATACCTTTTCGGTATTGTAGAGTCAGTTAGTATTTCTATAACATCAATCACAGAAAAAAACCAGACCTCTTTTTCCGAATCCCAATGCCTTCGAATCTTCTTCTGGTTAAAAAGTATTACAGAATTTTCTTTTTTCATGGTATCTATTGTACAACAATTTCCGTTGTACTTTAATTTGGGTGTAAAACTTGACGGTGTTTTTTGGACGAAGTTCGAACAATTTTTTTGACCACTCTTGCTTTTTGATCCCAATTTTTTTCGCGCCCTTAAAATTTCGTGCCGACGATGCCGGCGTGCCGATTACTCTGATTTTTTAGAAATTGTAATAAAATCTCTTGGAAAAATTAAGTTTTGAATTGTGGCTAAACCTTCAACTATGGCATTATTTGCATTGACAATCTCAACTCTAAACCAATTTAATGAAGGCAATCGTTCACCAAAACTAAAATGCGTTTCTACTGTTCCGTCCGTTTTATTCTCTGAACAAACTTTGGGATCAATCCCAACAGTTTGATCAGTAACATGTTTATTGTGTGAAAAAGTGTTTCGATACATTCGCAGAGTTGATATACTTTTATTGTTGTTAATTTTATTAAGTGCTTCCACGATTTCTGATTTTCTCTGATTTTTATTTTTACCTGAATTAAGGTAAGTTATTAGATTCCCAAAATTACAATTATTTTCGTTCATTGTTTCTGTACAACCACATTTTCTAATAACTTCCAACACTCCCCCATTTTTTTTATGTTCTAAATAACAACGACACATTTGGGCAACTTTATCTAAACAAGCATAAATCCTCAAAATTGCATTATCAACTAAATAAACCATAAGCCAATATTTTTTCTCATCAGAAATAAAGATTTCCTGATTTTCAATATACAATCTCTTATTGATAGCTGATTGATTCATCAGGTTTTCCAAGCCAACAACACTTTCAACGATACCTCGTAACATTTTTTGTATTTCAAGCGGCCATTGTCCCGCTTCTGCTCTTTTTCCTCCTTTAGAATTCATCATGAGAATAATTGGGTTTGAATAATTCCAAGAATCTTCAGGCAATAATTTTATATCTACTGATTTTTGATCGCTTCCTTTATTGTTCTTCAATTGTTTTGATTTCTTCATTGCTAAATCCATAAAGTTTATAAACTGTCTCATCAATTTCGTAGTCAAGTTTTCCAATTTCCCGCTTTAGAGAATTATGTTTGTCAGTGTTGGCAGAAGTTGCTTGCAATTCTTTGTTAAGATCAAGCAACGTTTGCGCTTTCTTGGCGATATTTTCCGGCTCGGATTGGCTTGTATCTGGTATTGGAAAAGTTACTAACTCTTTATTAGTAAATCGCGGAAATGTTTTTTGTTGAAATTTGTCAAAGGTATTTACTGACCAAAAAGTTGTAATTCTAGAATTTAGCACTGCTAAAATATATAATGGATTAAATTTAAAATGATAGATTATTGTGCTATTTCTATCATTCATCAACATACTTTCATCAACAAAAATAGCATTAATTGAATGAGGTGGTGGAGACGGGATTTGTCGCACCAAGATTCTTGGATTTTGGTAAAGGTCAATTGTTCTTGGCGCCGCAAGCCAATTGCCATATTTTACCCATTTACCAGACCAATCAACTTGGTATCGCTTTACATCTTTACCTTCTAAGTATTTATACCAATCCTCGCCTTCTTTTCTGTTGGAGTGGTAGACCCTTTGATTTGTCATTTCAGCTGTTTGTGCTGGCTTCCCCTTGCCAATCTCATAAGCAATAAAGCCTGACCTTACGGTAGATAACTCTTTGAGTGGTGTTGATTTTTCATTGATTTTATCCAATATCGCCGATTTATCTTTATTCTTTGCTAAAGCAATATTGATGATGAAGTTATTTTTCTTGAATTGCGAAACTGGAAAATCGCCAACGATTGCCAGTTGTCCATCTTTAAACTCGCCAAGCGTTACATTGCTCGGTTTTCCCTTTTTGAAAATCAGCAAACAAGTATCAACATTCGCCTCGCCAAAAACTTTGTCAAAGATATTAATAATCCGGAGATTGCTCGTTTCCTCAAGTAAAAATTTTCTAAGCGGGGAAAAAGTATCAAGCGTTAACCAAGTATTCGGAACGATAAAGCCAAAATATCCGCCCTTTTTGAGTAGACAAAAAGCCCGATTGATAAACAAAACGTAGGTATTTAATTGATAGCTTGCGAGTGGGAAGTTTTTGTAATAATACTTTTTTGTTTTTTCGTCAAAACGACCGCCGCGAGATCGTACATAAGGCGGATTTCCAATAATCACATCAAAACCGCCTTGCTCGAATGTGTCTTTAAATTCATCCTCAAAATTAAAAGCTCTTTGCTCGCGGAAATCGGAACCAAAATATTTTTCCAGCTTTTCAGCACTTCCCGACACAAGTGAATTACCGGAACTGATATTATGTTGAAGCGTTGGCAGTTTCGTTTTTTGAGACAAAACTTTTAATAAAAGATTTAGTTGGGCAATTTCTATCGCTTGAATATCAAGATCAACGCCAAAAATATTTTCTTTTAGAATATCGAACTTGGTGAAAAGCGAAGTTTGCGGATTTTGCTTTGTCAGAGTTTCCAAAATTTTATCATATGCGGCTGTTAGAAAAGAACCCGAACCACAGGCGGGATCAAGAACTTTGATTTTTGCCAATTCTTTTGGCTTTATCTTTTTTAAGACCTCGCCCAAAGTTTCTTTGACTAAATAATCAACAATGTATTTCGGCGTGTAATAAATGCCTTGTGATTTTCGTGTAGATTTTTGTTTCTCTTCGCTTTTACGACCCTGAACATAACCCAAGTATTGCTCATACATTCCGCCCAAAACATCCGCAGAAATAACCGAAAAATCATAGCGATAACCGTCTTTTGTTTCATAAAGACCGTTTATAACTTCGGTAATTGTTTTATCGCTTGCTTTCCATTCCTCGCAATAATGAGGCGCGAAAAGTTTTGAATTAAATCCGTCATCAAAGTCACGAAAAACTTTTGTCAATTGTTTGTATTGATTAGTTTTTCCGCCCCTTGGGATTCCAATTAAGATATTTGCTTCAATTTTTCTATCCTCAGTGGTGCGAATGAATATAAGACGATCAAGAATTCTTTGCACGCCCTCGTCTAATTCTTCATCGGTTAAATTATTTTGCTTTTTGAAATCTTTGGTAAGCAAAATGCGCCAATACATTAAATCTTCAAAAAGTTTTTTTCCAACTCGTTTTCTCTGTGTTAGTTTGCCCCACTTTTGAGCCTCTTTGTCTAAAAGTTTTTGTTCAAAACTTTCTTTTGATAAAAGCCAAAGCTGGTCAAAACGGTTTATAAAATCTTGGCAATCAAGCTCTATAAAAAGATTTAACGAAATACTTTTTGGGGGAATTTCTGCATTAAAGATTTTAATGCTTTCGAAATCCGTTAAGATCGCCCATGTAACGTTTTTGTTCCAACTATAATTGATTGCTTGTTCCGCCCATTTCCACTCATCCAAATTAACCTTCATCGCTTTGGCTTCTAAAAAGAAAACAGGAATGTTTCCAAAGCGAAAAGCTAAATCCACTCTGCCGCCGGAAACATTTTCTTCGGTTGTTACTTCGTTATCGGTCGTGAAGTTTCGCATATCCCAGCCAAGGAACTCAAAAAGAGGCTCAATAAACTCGTTTCTACTTTGAGCTTCGTTATAAGATTTTATCAATCCTGTATTGGCTACTCGTTGATATTTTTCAACAAGCTTTTGAATTTGCAGTTTCGCTTCTTGTTTGTTCATATAATTATTTGCTTAAATCACTAACGCCACTTTTAGCCTTAGCACCAATGTTATGTGTAAAACTGGCGGAGGGGATGGGATTCGAACCCATGGGCAACTTGCGTCGCGCTTGGTTTTCGAGACCAGCCCGTTATGACCACTTCGGTACCCCTCCCCGTTTAGCCATGAAAAACGTTAGCGCGTTTGTTTATGGTGGGCGCTCCTGGACTCGAACCAGGGACCGGCCGTGTATAAGACGGCTGCTCTAACCAGCTGAGCTAAGCGCCCTTGCCAGACGATGCGGAAATTTTACCAAAACAACGAAAAATAATCTACCTGACCGCCAAAAAATCTGTTTCAAACTCGCGGCCATCGTCCGCTTGTGTAACAAATTTTACGTAATGTGTTTTCTCTGGTAACACATACGTAATTTGCATTTGCTGCTTTCCCTGTATTTTTCCCGAAAACTCTTTTTTATTCGTATATTCCAAATTTGTGCCGTAAACCACATATCCGGTAACAGGTACGGAAGTGTTAAATTCCAACTCAATCACTGATCCGCCATCAATTTTCTTGGCGGTAAAAGCCTTAATCGGAGTCCAGGTTTTTATATAGATATAACCGGCAGTTACGATAATAACCGTAAGTGCCCAAGCAGATAGTAGCGCGGTTGTAATAGTAAACCTTTTGCGGATTTTATTTAATTTAGTGGTTTCTTTGCCACCCATGCCGTCACCACTATATCTTGTCTTCATGCTCTTTCCGTCCTTTTTGTTCCTCACGCTTTCTTCCTATTCTTCCAATTCTCCCGCAGGCGCTTTCATCTCCCGGATCTTTTCCCAACCTCTGACATCATCGCTTCGGTCTTTTTTCAGCTGTCTTTCAATTTCATCTACTACCTTTACCAAACTGCTTTCTAACGAATATTCTCTTTCCTGTATGAAGTACACTTTTCCATTGGCGTTCAGCTCTAATCTCACTTCAAAAGTATCGTTTGCCGATCCTGTATTTAGTACAACTCTTGCGGTTATCGTGTCTTCTGGGAAATCTTTAAAAAACCTCTCAAGTTTAGCGATTTTTTCTTGTGCCAAAACCTTCATACCTTCGGTTAGGGACATGTTATCGGAGGATATTTGATAAATCATATCCCCATTTTATCAGAGTTTATTGTTTAGGGTAGATTTGATTATTCTGTTCGTCCTTTATGGAAATTGCTTTGACCGGGCAAGCTTGCGCCGCTCTTAAAACCAGTTCTTCTTGCTTTTCTGTATAGCCTGTTTTAACGGAGGAGATGTTTTGTTTATTCAACTCAAAAATTTCAGGAGCAACAATTGTGCAGGCACCGCATCCCATACAGGAGTTTTCGTTAATACTAATCTCTTGTTTCATTCTCTTTATTTTCCGGGCCAATTTCATCTTTTTCTACTTGGGCGTTTTCGCTAACAACCAGGTTTAAATCCTCAACCAAATTCTTGATACTACCTTCAGATAGGCCATGCAAAATTGCCCCTTGGGCTATTGTGTCAAAAGCCGCTGCCATACAACCAACGCAATGCAGACCGTATTCCGCAAAAACCTCCGCCGTTCGCGGATACACGCTTGTCAGTTCGGCTATATTTGTTTCTTTACTTACTTTCATAATTATCTAAAGCCCTTTTGAGACCGGTAAGCACCAGCGTAGCACATTTAATTCTCGTCATACTAACCGTTATTCCTAGAATTTGTAACAAATCTTCTTGTCTCAGCGCCTTAACTTCTTTTACAGACTTTCCTTCAATATAGGAAAGCAATTTTTCAGCCGATATTGTACTTACTGCGCAGGAAGAGCCATCAAAAGCAGCTTTTTCAACTATTCCATTCGCAATTTTTAGCTGTAGAGAAATATTGTCTCCACAGGACGGGTTTCTCTCGGAGGTTTGGGCGTTGGCATCGGAAATCAGGCCTTTATGCGCCGGATTTTTGAATATTTCCATTAGTTCTTCTTGGTAGATTTGATCCATTTTTTACTACGAACTAGAATTTCGGAATAATGTAAACAACACTCAATATCGCTAACCCCCAAAGTGCTACCGTTGCCAACAAAGGCTTGTCCGATAGCAAAACTCGTTCCGGTGATTCAGCATCTTCCCTTTCATAAATGGCAAATAAATATCTTGCAACACCATAAATCACTAGAGGTATCGTAAGCATCATCCATTTTGGACTTTTTAATGTATTAGGTAATAGGTTGGCCAAAGTTTCGCCTGTTTCTCCGGAAGGTATCTGAAATGTAAAAAGCGAATAGCTAATGACACAAATTGAAGCAGACATAGAAATCATGCTGTCCAACAGAGTTTCAGGGTATTTTTGTAATGTTGCCCGTGTCCCGCCGGAGTTGACCGCGCTGTATTTACGCAACAATGTCTTTTCAGACCGTCTTTTACCGAACGCCAGAAGTAGGGATAGGCCTATTGTTGCTAATACCAACCACGATGAAAGCGATGTTCCTGTACCCATGCCTCCCGCGAAGACCCTGATAACGAAGCCGGCTCCTACAACCAATGAGTCAAGAATAATTACATTTCTAAAATAGCTTGAATACAGGATTTGCAATATAATGTAGATTATCAGGCTGTAGACGAAAAATCTTCCGACTGTTTGATAAGCCCAGAATAAAGGGCTAAACATTAGTGTAAATGCTGCGACCCATCCCAACCACATAGGAATTTTTCCGGAGGCGATAGGTCTGTTCTTTTTTATAGGATGCTGTCGATCTTTCTCCCTGTCCATAATATCGTTGGCAAAGTAGGCACCGGAAGAGACTAAACAAAAAGCGACAAAACTCTTTAATCCCAAGGAAAGGACATCCCTGTCGA